>JBDTTN010000359.1:0-3782 GCA_039930625.1 Gemmatimonadota bacterium
CCGTCGACCAGCACACTCCACTGGCCCGAAACCGCGAGTCCTAGCGTGACGCCCAGCCAGAGCACCCAGGGCTTGAGCAGCACCGAGGGCTCGGTCAGCAGGATGTAGATCCCGACCGCCGGTGCGGCCAGCACGCCCATCATGTGATTGGTCGACGTCAGCGCGATCAGATAGGCAATCATGATGAGCCAGCGGTCGCGGTGCTGTCCCGGGGTGTCGTCAGCCCAGTGCACACCCAGCCACATGACGAGCGCAGTCGAGAGCATCGAGACGGTATAGACCTTCTCGTTGACGGTCGACTGGTTCCACACCGTCCAGGCCATCGCGCCGACGAGAATGCCGGCAAATGCGGCGGCGAGCCGCGCCCAGCGGACGGTGACCACATCCCGCATCCACCGGTCCGCGACCAGGAACCAAAGTGCTGCCGATGCCGCACTCGTCGCCGCGGCAAAGAGATTGATCCGGACCGCATACTGGGAGCTCAGCGGCAGCGCGCCCCACACGTGCGCCAGGACCGTGAAAAGCGGATTCCCGGGAGGGTGCGGAATGCCGAGCACGTACGCGGCTGCGATGTATTCCGAGGTGTCCCAGAACGCGGTCGTGGGCGCCAGGGTGACGACATAGATGAGGAATACCGCGAGCCCCGCGAGGGCGGCGAAGAGATACGGCGGCGGCTCGCGGGTGGCAGAGACCGAGTTCGTCATGGACTCAGGGGCAACGGGGAAATTGGACGGACGGAGAATGGGGGGCAGGGTGACTGTCTGTGCCCCGGCTCCCGTCTGGATCAGTGCCTGAACTGGCGCTTGCCGGTGATGACCATCGCCAGCCCATGCTTGTCAGCGGCCGCGATGACTTCGGCGTCGCGCAGCGAACCACCGGGCTGGATGATGGCGGTAACACCCGCCGCAGCCGCCTCCTCCACGCCGTCGGCAAACGGGAAGAATGCGTCCGAAGCCATCACCGAACCGCGCGGATCGTGGCCCTGCTGGCGCGCCTTGTGGACGGCGAGGAAGGAGCTGTCGATCCGGCTCATCTGTCCCGCACCGATGCCGATGGTCGCCTCGTGTCGCGCCAGCAGGACCGCATTGGATTTCACCGCCGCCACGGCACACCAGGCGAAGCGCAGGTCTACCAGCTCGGCCTCAGTCGGCTTCCGAACCGTCGGCGTCAGCCACTCCGCATCGGAGAGGTCAGGCACGAATCGATCCTGCACCAGCAGGCCGCCACGGACCCGCTTGAAGTCGAGCCCGGTCTGTCCCCGACTCACCGGCAACTCCACCGCCCGCAGGTTCTTCTTGGTGGCGAGGACCTGCAGCGCTTCGTCATGAAAGGAAGGCGCCACCACCACCTCGAGGAACAGCTCGACGAGCTGCTCGGCGGTCCGGCGGTCCACCACAGTGTTGAACGCCACCACACCGCCGAACGCCGAGAGTGGATCGCAGGCCAATGCCTTGGCGAAGGACTCCGCGGCAGTGTTGGCGACGGCGACACCGCACGGCGTATTGTGCTTGATGATGGCGCAGGTCGGACGATTGGGCCACAGCGAGACGGTCCACATCGCCGAGTCGAGATCAAGAATGTTGTTGAAGGAGAGTTCCTTGCCCTGGCGCTGCTTCAGATCACGCAGCCCGCGCGGCTCTTCGTCCACATACAGCCCCGCCCGCTGACTCGGATTTTCCCCGTAGCGGAGGGCCATCAGCCGCTCGAACGAGAATCCCACCCGGCTGGGCAGCCCATCCTCGGCGGGCGTCAGGTATCGTGCGATGGCGCCGTCGTAGTCGGCGGTATGGCTGAAGACCTTCGCCGCCAGCGCCCGTCGCTCCTCGGCCACGACGCCGCCTCGCCGGATCTGGTCGAGGATGCCGGGATAGTCCATCGGGTCCACGACCACGGTGACCGACTCGTGATTCTTCGCCGCCGAGCGGAGCATCGCGGGGCCGCCGACATCGATGTTCTCGATGGCATCCTCGAAAGTCACGTGCGGCTTGGCGACGGTTTCGCGGAAGGGATAGAGATTGACGGCGAGGAGGTCGATCGGCGTGATCTTCCACTCGGCGATGGCCGCGAGATGCTCGGGCACCTCGCGGCGGGCGAGGAGGGCGGCATGGATGGCAGGGTGCAGCGTCTTGACCCGGCCATCCAGGATTTCCGGAAAGCCGGTGACGGTCTCGACGGCAGTCACCGGCACTCCCGCCTGCCGCAGCGTGGCATAGGTGCCCCCGGTCGAGATCACGTCCCACCCCAGATCGACGAGCCCCTGGGCGAATGGGACGATGCCTCGCTTGTCACTCACCGAGATCAGGGCACGCGGCACGGGTCACTCCTCACGCAGGTAATTCCAGCCGCTCGGGCAGCGTCACGGGGTGGCCGGCCTCGGCCGCCGCGAGCACGGCGGCCGGCAGCAACTGGTGTTCGGCCCGGAGGACTCTCGCGGCGAGAGTCTCCGCAGTGTCATCGGGCAGCACCGGGACTCTCGCCTGCGCGAGAATGGCGCCGCGATCGTACTGCTCGTCCACCAGATGGACCGTGGCTCCGGAGACCGTGGCGCCGCGCGCCAGAACTGCCTCATGCACATGGTGGCCATACATCCCCGGACCGCCGAACTCCGGGAGCAGTGCCGGGTGGATGTTCAGAATGCGGTTCCTGTAGGCTTTGATCACGTCGGCTGGAACCAGTTTCAGGTAGCCGGCGAGCACCACCAGATCCACCTGCTGCTCCTCCAGCCGCGCCACCCACTCGGATGCATCGCGGTGGTCGGTGAAGGCCTGCGCCTCGATGCCCCGCTCGCGGGCCCGATCCAGCGCTGGCGCATCGGCGCGATTGCTGAGCACAAGGACAACCCGGGCCCTCGACGAACCCGACAGAGCATCCAGCAGTGCGACGAGATTGGAGCCCCGACCAGAGACACAGACCGCAACCCGCATTGGCATGGCGCAAGAACTTAGCGGCGTGAGGCCTTCTATTGTAGGGGCGCAGGATCGACCAAAGATCCGGAACGGCGTGCTCCCGCTATCCCTGCAGCACTTCCTCCAGCGCCCGGCCCACCGCACTGAACCCGTCTACCGGCAGAGTCCGCGGGTCGAGCAGGACGCGTCCATCTTCGACTCGCGCGATGACGGCCGGGTCACCGAGCCGGAGCCGAAGTGCGAGGCCCTGCGCGCCTAACGCACCGCCGTCGAGTGTCACCAGCGTCGTAGGCAGGTGGGCGCCGGGAAAGGAGCCGCCTCCTACCGCGGAATTCCCCCGCCGCGGGGTCGGGGCAAAGGACCGGGGGATAGCCGCGGCGAGCGCCTCGGCGCGGCGGGCGAGCTCCTCGGGGGAGAGCGTCAGCATGGCGAGGACGGGGATCGCCTGAATCGCCGCCGCGGGGTCGCGATAGAGGGCGAGCGTCGCTTCCAGCGCGGCGAGCGTGAACTTGTCGGCGCGGAGCGCCCGCGCGAAAGGATTCGTGCGACAACGCGCGATGAGCGACGTGCGGCCAACAAGGCAGCCGGCCTGCGGGCCGCCGAGCAGTTTGTCGCCGGAGAAGAGCACCAGATCGGCGCCGGTGCCCACTGCCTCGGCGACGCGCGGTTCCGTGGTCAGTCCCCAGGGCGAGAGATCGGCCATGAGTCCGCTGCCCACATCGTACAGGTAGGGGATACCAGCGCTGGCGGCGAGCGCTGCGATCTCTGCGGGCGCAGGTGTCGCCACAAATCCGCTCTGTTCGAAATTGGAGCGGTGGACCGTGAGGACCGCCGAGGCGCCTGCCAGGGCGCGTTCGTAGTCGGCCAGGTGGGTGC
>JBDTTN010000360.1:0-3742 GCA_039930625.1 Gemmatimonadota bacterium
CCAAAGCCGCATGCTGGTGGAGCTGGTGCCGTAGCAGTAGCCGCCGTTCCCCACGCTCGGCCCCTCCAAATAGACGTACTTGGAAACCTGGGAGAAGCTCCCTCCGCCCGCGGCCAGGATCCAGGTGAAATCTTCCCGGTAGGTGTTGCCGGTCGGGCCACTGACGAAGAAGCCCCGGACGACGTGCGGGTTGCCGGAGACGACGTTGGCGTGGTAGCTGGCGTGACTGCCGGAACCCGGCGGATCCTCGTCGTCGATGTTGATCTGACTGCCTGACACGGTCAGGGTCAGGGTCGCGCTCCCGCATTCGGCCGGGACACAGGCCCAGTTCTGGTTGAACGCGCCGACCCAGTCGCTGGCACTGTTCGACTGCCCGCAGGGGATGGTGACGTCGGCGTCGGGAATCGCAGTCGTCTTGCTGCTGTTGTCCGTAAAGGACGCGTTCATCACCCGGGCAGGCTTCCGGGTGTTCTGGAATCTCCAGGTCGAGGTCAGGGTCCCGGTGGGGCCGTCCACGTCCAGCTGCAGGTTTCCATTCAGGCTCGAGGCACAGGCGTTGGCCACCGAGTTGGTAGTGCCTCGGGCCATCTCGATATGGAGCGGGGTGGCGGCATCGACCGTCAACGTGGTCGCGTTGCCGGTGATGACCTCGGTGAAGGTCCCGGTTCCAGACACATCCCCCCCGGTCGCCCCTAACACGAAATCCATCGAACCGGTGAGTGTCCCCAGCCCGCCGGCGGTCTGCATGGCTAGGTCTACATGTCCGCCGAAGCCGTCCCACGCCGTCCCCGGATCACCATTGAAGACCGCCGACCCGGTGAAGTTGGTTTCGGCGCTCCCGTTTCCATCGCCGTCCAGGTCGAGGGTGAAGACATAGGAATTGGGCGGGGCACCCGGGGTGGGATCGGGGCTGAACTGGATGCCGCCGGCACCGGGCGCGCTCGGATTCAGCGCGAGCGGAAACTCCCCGCCGAGACCGCCGAGGCGTGGCATGATGAGCGTGACCCCGGTATTGAGATAGTCGCGCATCTGTACGGCGTCAGCGGGGAGCGAATTGGAATCGGAACTGGAGCCGCAGGCGGCGAGGAGTAGAGCGAAAGCCCAGAGGACACGACGGTGCATGAATTCCTCCGTTCGAGGGGGAATGCAGGTACGGCGCCGCCGCTGCGATCGTGGGCAAGGCGGAACCACGGATTTTCGGTTGGGTAGCCGCTAGAATATCTCCCGGTACGCGGGAGGTCAAATTGGCGCAGGAGGTCCGAGTTCCGAGTTCCGAGTTCCGAGTTTCGGGTTCCGAGTTCCGAGTTCCGGGTTCCGGGTTCCTGGTACTGAATCTCCTGAGCCGGCGCTGCTCCCAAAGGCGGGTCGGTCGCGCAGCGAGAGATCTCTTTAGATTCCGAGCGGAGCACCGAGAGCGCCCTCGGTCGTCCAGGGTAGTCGAAGGATGATACTGAGCACTAAGCACTCGGAACCCGGAACTCGGAACTCGGAACCCGGAACCCGGAACCCGGAACCCGGAACTCGGAACTCCCCACCATGCCCACACTCTGGTCTTCCACCAACCTCGCCCAGTGGCGGTCGGCGCTGGCCTCGTATGACAAGGTGATCGCCAGCCAGGAGATCGAAAAGCTGCCTGACCGGGATCGTTGGTATCGCACCGAGCTGCCAGGGCTCATCGCGGCCCGGCGGCCGCGGCACGTCACCCTGCCCGAGCTGGTGAAGCTGGTCGAATGGAAGATGACGCGCGGGAAGTTCCGCGCCAGAAATCTGGTCCTGGTCAAGCGCAACAGCGCTGAGTCAGTGAAGGGCGCGAGCACCGCAGGTCTCTCACTGGTGCCCCACCCCACCGCACCCATCTCGAAGGTCGCGGAGCTGGAAGGGGTCGGGCCGGCGACCGCCTCCGCCGTGGTCTCCGCCGCGGAGCCCGGACTCTATCCCTTCTTCGATGAGCTGGTCGCCGAGCAGATCCCCGGGCTGGGGCCAGTCGCCTTTACACTCGGCTACTACGCCCGCTACGCCGAGCAGATCCGCGCGCGCGCGAAAAGACTCGGCGGCCGGTGGACGCCGGTAATGGTCGAACGGGCGCTGTGGGCGAATTCCGGGGGGAAGGTGGGGGGATAGTTCCGAGTGACGAGTTCCGGGTTCCGGGTTCCGGGTTCCGGGTTCCGAGTTCCGAGTTCCGAGTTCCGAGTGCTTACGCGCCAGCGTTGTCATCCCGAGAGAGTAGAACGACCGAGGGATCTCTTGGGGTTCCGCTCGAGGTGACAACATTCAGCACCACGCACTACACACGGGGCACCAAGCACTCTCCACTCGTCACTCGGAACTCGGAACTCGGTACTGCCGCAAATCGCTATCTTCCTGCCAGCCGCCCTCCAAGGAATCGCGTGTCAGACGTCTTCTCCCGCCTCACAGCAGCCCTCGCCGACCGCTACCGCTTTGCGCGGGACGGCCGCGGCGGTCCCGCGATGTTGGGCGAAGGAGGGATGGCATCGGTCTACCTCGCGCGGGACCTCCGGCACGATCGCGAGGTCGCCATCAAGGTGGTGCGGCCGGAACTGACCGCCGCGATCGGGCCCGAGCGTTTCCTGCGCGAGATCGAGACCACCGCGCGGCTGACCCATCCGAGCATTCTCCCCCTCTTCGATTCGGGCGATGCCGACGGCATCCTCTGGTACGCGATGCCGTACTTCGCCGGCCGCACCCTCAAGGACCGGCTGGTCGAGCATGGCCCTCTGCCACTGGCCGAGGCACTCGGCATCTTCCGCGACGTAGCGGGCGCGCTCGAGCATGCGCACCGGAACGGCGTGCTGCATCGGGATCTCAAGCCCGCGAATGTCCTGCTGCAGGACGGCCGCGCGGTCCTGGCCGACTTCGGGATTGCGTTGCCTACCGCAGGCACCGCGACCCGCCTGACAGACAGCGGGCTCTCGGTCGGCACCCCGGAATACATGAGCCCCGAGCAGGCGCTGGGCGAGCGGAACCTCGACGCCCGAAGCGATATCTACGCGCTCGGCTGTGTGCTCTACCAGATGCTCGCCGGCGAACCGCCGTTCACGGGGGCCACCCCCCAGGCGGTCATCGCGAAGCGACTGGTGGAACCGGTGCCCCGGCTCAGCACCGTCCGGGAGGTGCCGCGTGCGGTCGAAGCGGCGATCGCAAAGTCGTTGAGCCGGCAGCCGGCCGATCGCTTCAGTTCCATGGCGGAGTTCGTACGTGCGGTCGACGCCGCGGACGCCCCCGCTGGAGGCTCACCGGACGTCCGGACATTCGCGCGACGCTGGCTGCAGCCGCGGCTCATCGCCTCGCTGCTGCTCATCGTCGTCGCAGGGGTGATCGCACTGCGTACCAGGCGGGCAGCGCCGATCCGTTACGATCCGCAGGTCGTCGCCATCCTGCCGGCGCGGATCAATGCGCCCGGACACTCGCTCGACTACCTGAAGGAAGGGATTCTCGATCTCGCCGCGGCACGGCTCACCGGAGAGGGAGGTCCCCGTGCCGCCGATCCGCGCGCGACTCTCGCTGCCCTCCGCACCAGCGGCGAAGAGAACGCCGGCGCGCTCGCCGCCCGGCTCGGCGCAGGCAAGGTGCTCGACGAAAGCATCGTCAGCGACGGCCAGCATCTGACGATCACCGCCACGCTGATCTCATATCCCGGAGGCGCCCGCCAGGCGCCGGTGAGCGTGGAAGGCACCGAGGACAGCCTCGGCGTGCTGGTGGACCGGCTGATGATCCGGGTGCT
>JBDTTN010000361.1:0-3736 GCA_039930625.1 Gemmatimonadota bacterium
GTGGAAGTATCAGTCAATACGATAGTTATGCCCCCGGCCCCCTGTCAAACCTCCCGCTAGCCGTGGCCGGCAGTCACAGGGGAGCCCGGAACTCAGCCAGTTGATGCCCGGTGGGGTAAGTGTGTATATTTGCAGGCTTTCCAAGCTTAGGCACTTATCATCGCCCCGCAGCGCGGGGCTGCAAGGAGACGACTGTGAAGGCCAACCTCCATCCGATCTACCAGAAGCTCACTGTGAAGTGCGCCTGTGGGAATGAGTTTGAGACTCGCTCCACCAGCAACAACGTGCACGTCGAAATCTGCGCCAAGTGTCATCCCTACTACACGGGCAAGCAGCGCCTGATTGACACTCAGGGCCGGGTCGATCGCTTCCGCAAGAAGTACTCGACCGACAAGGCCGCTCCCGGCGCGACTCAGGGCTGAGCCGTGGAGGCCCGACTCCGCCAGGCGCTCGCCCGGGCGGAGGAGGTCGCCAACGAGCTGGCCCACCCTTCGACTGCAAGCGACCCGGCCAAGCTACGGGCGCTCGGTCAGGAACACACTCGGCTCGCGCCGATCGTTCAGGCCGCCGAGCGACTGCACAAGCTGCAAGACGAACTCGCACAGGCTCGGGAGATGGCCGACGAGGCCGATCCCGAGCTGGCCGCGATGGTCAAGGCGGATGTGACTCGGCTCCCAGTCGAGATCAGCCGCCTCGAGACCGAACTCCACGAACTGCTCCTTCCGCGGGACCCACTCGACGACCGCGACACCATAGTGGAGATCCGGGCAGGCACCGGCGGCGACGAGGCCGCGCTCTTCGCCGCCGACCTCTCCCGGATGTATCAGCGCTTCGTGACCCGCAAGGGGCTTACGGTGGAGCCCATTTCCTTGAGTGATGGCACCGCTGGTGGGATCAAGGAGGCGATCTTTGCCGTGCGCGGCCCCGGGGCCTTCGGCCTGTTGCGCCGCGAGGCCGGCGTGCACCGGGTTCAGCGGGTGCCCGCGACCGAGACCCAGGGCCGCATTCACACTTCCGCTGCGACTGTCGCCATCCTCCCCGAGGCAGAGGAGGTCGACGTGAGCATTCACCCCAACGATCTGAAGATCGACGTCTTCCGGGCGTCCGGCCCCGGCGGGCAGAGCGTGAATACCACGGACAGTGCGGTGCGCATCACCCACCTTCCGACCGGGCTGGTGGTGTCCCAGCAGGATCAGAAATCGCAGCTGCAGAACAAGCTCAAGGCGATGGAGGTGCTCCGGGCCCGGCTGCTCGATCGCCGGATCAGGGAGCAGGAGGATGCGCGAGCGCAGGAACGGCGGTCCATGGTGGGTACCGGTGATCGCTCGGTCAAGATCCGGACATACAACTATCCCCAGAGCCGGGTCACCGATCACCGGATCAACCTCTCGCTGCACGATCTGCCCGGAGTGCTGGACGGAAAGCTGGATGAGCTCATCGACGGACTGCGCATGGCAAGCCGTCAGGGGCAGCTCGATGAGTGATGAGGCGGCGACGCTCGACCGGCTGGTTGCCCATGCCGGGCTGCGTCTCAAGGCGGCCGGAGTCGAAGAGCCGCGTCGGGAAGCCTGGCGGATCTGGGCCGACCTCAAGGGGCTCTCCTCGCACACCGGATCGATCCTGTCCGAGGAGGTGATTCCCGGCGCCGAAGCCGAACGGTTCCGGAAGGCGGTTGATCGCCGGGCACACGGGGAGCCGCTCGCCTACGTCACGGGGCTGATCGGATTCCGCGAGCTCACCCTGCGCTGCGATCGGCGGGCCCTGATTCCCCGGCCGGAGACGGAGGGCCTGGTCGAGCTGCTGCTCGCCCGGATACCAAGCGGGCGAGTCGCGGACATCGGTACCGGGTCCGGGTGCATCGCGCTCGCGCTGGCGGACGAGGGGCGGTACGATCTGATCCTCGGGCTGGATCGGTCGCGTGAGGCGTTGCAACTGGCCGGCGAGAACTGCGTCGCCACCCGATTGCATGTCGCCCTGGTGCTCGGCGATCTGGCGACGCCGCTGGGGACGGGGACCCTGGACGCAATCGTCTCGAATCCTCCCTATCTTACCGACGCGGAGTACGCCAACCTGGACCGGTCGGTAAAGGCGTGGGAACCGATGTCGGCGCTGGTCGGCGGGTCCGACGGCCTGTTGCTGACCCGACGGCTCCTGAAGGATGCGATGCGGGTAGTGCGGCCGGGCGGCTGGGTCGCGCTCGAGGTCGATTCGACTCGGGGAACCGACACCGCTCGACTGGCTGGAGAAGCGGGATGGAGCGATATCACACTGCACGATGACCTTTTCGGCCGCGCGCGCTATCTGCTCGCGCGGAGGAGCGAGACGCTGTGATCTGGGACAAGGCGGAAGAACTGGGACGACTGATCGGTCAGACGCCGGAGTACAAGGCGCTGAGGCGGGCGGAAACCGGGCTGCGTGACGATCAGGACGCGCAGGCCAAGGTGGAGTTGATCCAGAAACTCGCCCGCCAGATGGACGAGCTGGTGGCGGCGGGGCAGATGCCCGATCAGGCGACGGCGGAGACCTACGAAACCGCGGTGCGCGAACTCGAAGTCAGTCCGAGCGGGCAGGCATACGCCGTCTCCCGGGCCAACTTCGAAAAGGTCATGATCAAGGTGAACCAGCTGATCGCCCAGGGCATGGAGAAGGGCGCCCAGAGCAGTATCATCACGCTCGGATGAGCCGCGGGTTCTTCCTGGTTCTTGAAGGACCGGAAGGGGCGGGGAAGTCCACACTCGCCGCCGCGCTCGCGACGCGATTGCGCGAGGCTGGTCTCGATCCGGCGCTGGTCAGGGAGCCGGGCGGCACTCCGGTAGCGGAGCGGATCCGGGCGGTGCTGCTCGATCCCGCGCATCCGATGGAGCCGGTGAGCGAACTGTTCCTGTTTCTCGCCGCGAGAGCCGATCTGGTGGCTCGAGTAATCCGTCCCGCGCTCGCCGCGGGACGGCTGGTCATCGCCGATCGCTTCCAGCTTTCCACGGAAGCGTATCAGTGCGGCGGCCGGGGTCTCGACCTCGAGCTGTTCCGGGCGGCGAATCGTGCCGCCACGGGAGGCCTGCAGCCCGATCTCACCCTGGTGCTGGATCTCCCGACGGAAGTCGGCTTCGCCCGCATCCGTGGCGGCGGCCAGCGGCTCGAGCGCATCGAGCAGGCGGGTGACGAGTTCCATTCCCGGGTCGCGGCGGTATTCCGCACTGCGAGCAGCCCGGGGATGGTGCATCTCGACGCGGCCCAGGCCGCGGACCAGGTGCTGCTCAAGGCGTGGCAGGCTGTGGAGGCCGCGCGTCGCGGGGCACCGGTCGACCGCAATCGTTAGTATTCCCGGGCACGGCACTCCGCTCATACGGGCGGCAGGGGCCGGCCATTCTGGAGGGTTTCATGCGTCAGCGTTGGGGTCTCGTCGCCCTTGTGGCGGTCATCTCATTCTTTACCGGCGGCTGGTTGCTGCAGCGCGGCGCGGCGCGGGACGGGGATGTCTATCAGCAGGCTCGCCTCTTCGACGATGTGCTGTCGCACGTCAGCGCCTACTACGTCGATTCCATCCCGCAGGGCACGCTCTACGAGAAGGCAACCAATGGGTTGCTGGAGCAGCTCAAGGATCCCTACTCGGTACTGCTGCAGGGTGACGACTACAAGCAGCTGACCGAGACCACCACCGGCAACTACGGCGGTCTGGGCATTCAGATCGACGTGCGCGACGGCTGGATCACCGTGGTGGCGCCGCTGCCGGAGACGC
>JBDTTN010000362.1:0-3736 GCA_039930625.1 Gemmatimonadota bacterium
GTATCGTACTTCCGATCGAAGAGGTTCTCGACCCGCAGAGTCCCGGTCACACCGATCTTCCCCGGCACCTCACGCAGCAAATCGAAGGCCGCATCCGCATCGAGAGTGACGTAGCTGGGCAGCGCCACGCGGACCGACGGGAAGGGCCTGAAGTCCACGTCGTCACGCTTCCCGACGTAGTTCACCCCAACTCCGAGACCGAGCCGGTCAGCAAGCCGGGTGTGGGCATCGACGCGG
This sequence comes from Gemmatimonadota bacterium, assembly GCA_039930625.1. Taxonomy (GTDB): domain Bacteria; phylum Gemmatimonadota; class Gemmatimonadetes; order Gemmatimonadales; family GWC2-71-9; genus JADJOM01. The sequence goes on from JBDTTN010000362.1 coordinate 238, forward strand.
GCGCTGTGGCTGGGACGCCGGACCAGCGATTGCCCGTTCACGAATACATCACCAGGTCCGGTGGGTAGTCCGGCATCGTCCACCCTGGTCTTGAGGTAGGTGTACGAAGCGGTGATGGTGGTGCTCCGCACCGGCCGGAGGTCGGCGGAGACCTCGATGCCGTGGCTGCTCGCCCTGGTCACATTGCGGTAGTTGGCGTTGCCGGGGGCAACATTGCCATCGTACTGAATCAGGTTGCGGAAGCGCTGATCGAAGTAGTTCGCTGCCAGCGTGACCCTGTGATCGGCGAGCGACTGTTCGAGGCCGACTTCCCAGCTCCGGCTCTGCTCCGGCTTGAGGTTGGGGTCTCCCACCTCGAACGCGCCCCTGGCGAAGTTCTCCCGCATCGACGGCTCCTTGAAGGCGGAGCCGATCGACCCACGCGCCCGCAGCCCACCGGTGATCGCGTAGATCAGTCCCGCGCGGTAGGTGAAATGGGTTCCGAATTCCTGGTTGTCGTCCACTCGTGCGCCGAGATTGATCAGCGAGTGCGCGCCGAGGTCGATGATGCTCTGGCCGTAGAAGCCGACGGTACGACGGGAGGCGGCGAAGGACGATCCCGAGATGGACCCCGCAAACTGAGAACCCGATGTCGAGAATTCGCGCAGATCCTCGAATTCTGCCTGACCTCCCGCCGTCAGCTTCACTCTGGAGGTCGCCTGAAAGATGCCGCGGGCATCGACCGAGCGGCGGAGGGTGCGGGTCTGGCTTGAGGAGTAGAAGCCCAGGGTGTCACCCGGGTTGTCCGAGGGATTCGAGGAACCGTCGTTCTCGCTGTGTGAGGCGAGCTGGACCCGGAGCTCCGCGCTCTCGCTGAAGCGCCGTCCCATGTCGAGGCCGACGGTCGTCACATCCTGAAGCGAGCGCTGGTTGCTGTCCACCGCCACGCCGGTGAAATCGGTCGGGAAGTGAAGGGTGTTGTCGCCGGTGCGGGCGGTGAGGGTCAGGTCGGTCCGACTGTCGGGCCGAATCGTAAGCGCGCCGCTCCCCACGGTACTGCGATAGCCGCTGTTGAAGGCGTAGGTGCCGTCGGTGCGGTAGCGCGAGAGGTTCGCCGAATAGGCGACCTGGTCGGTGCCGCCGCTCGCCCCGACCTCACCGCGCCAGGTGCCGTAGCTACCCGCCTGAGACCTCACCTGAGTGTGCAGGCTGCCGGCGCCCCTGCGGGTGATGATCTGCACCACGCCGGTCACCGCGTCAGAACCATAGAGTACCGATGCGGGACCGCGCACCACTTCTATCCGTTCGACGTCGTCGGTGCTGAGTGTCCCGAAATTGAAGCCACCTCCGGCCTGGTTCACCGGCACCCCGTCGATCAGCACCTTCACGTAGTCGCTCTCCCCGCCACGCAGAAAGAGCGAGCTGACCCCACCGAACGAACCGGTGGAGACCACCGCGGCGCCGGGCACCTGCTTGAGCGCATCTTCGAGGAAGTACACTCCCCGCTGACGCAGCTCCTCGCCGGTGATCACCGTGGTGGAGGCGACGGTGCGTCCGAGAGGAGTCGGGCTGCGATCGGCAGTGACCACAAGCTCCTCGAGCTTGGCGGCGCTATCGGAAGTCACCTGCTGCGCGCCCAGTGGCGCCGCGAGGGCGAAGAGCAGCAGTGGCAGGGTTGAGGTGGTACGCACGTGAGACCTTTCAAAGTGCCGGTGCTTCGCCGGGCTTGAGGGGAACGATTTGCGGCGCACCGTCGCACCAGGTGGTGATGGCGACGGGCCATTCGAAGACACTTGTGACATTTGCGGGCGTGAGCACCTCGGCGGGCACTCCCTCCACCAGACAGGCTCCCTGATGGAGGAGGATCAGCCGGTCGGCATATCGGGCGGCGAGGTTGAGATGATGGGTGACCAGAAGCGTGGCGATGCCCTGCCCTGCAAGGCCGCGCGCCAGCTCGAAGACCTCCATCTCATGCCTGATGTCCAGTGACGCGGTCGGTTCGTCGAGAATCAGGAGCCGCGGCTGCTGCGCCAGCGCGCGGGCGATCCGCACCCGCTGCCACTCACCACCCGAGAGGCTCTCGGTGCCGCGATCCGCCAGTGCAGTGACATCCGCGCGCTGCATCGCCTCCGCCACGACCGAGCGGTCCCTATCGCCCGGGGCCGCGACCGGCCCGAGGTGCGCGTAGCGGCCCAGGGAGACGGTCTCCTGGACCGTGAGGGGGAAGAGACTCTCCTCGCGCTGGGTGACAACGCCTACGACCCGGGCCATTTCCAGCGGCGTCCAGTTGCCTAGTGGCCGCCCGAGCAGCTCAACCTGTCCCGTGGCGAGCGGCAAGGTCCCGAGCAGCGCGCGGAGCAGCGTCGTCTTGCCGCTGCCGTTCGGCCCGACCAGCGCGACCAGCTCCCCCTCGGAGAGGGCGAGGCTCACGTCGCGAAGCGCAGGTTGAGGCGCACGCGGATAGCGCACGGTGAGCCTGCTGCCCTGGATGATCACCGGATGTTCCTCCGGAGCAGCACAGCGAAGAGCGGCACGCCCACCAGCGCGGTCACAATGCCCACCGGCAATTCGATCGGAGGCGCCACCGAGCGCGCCAGCGCGTCAGCGAACACCAGGAAGGCGCCACCAACCAGAAACGCCGCGGGCAGCAGCGCGGCGTGCAACGGGCCCCAGAGACGCCGGATCGCGTGCGGGACCACCAGCCCGACGAAGCCAATCATTCCGCAGGTGGCGACCGCGGCCGCCGTGAGGCAACCGGTGGCCAGATAGGCGATGCGTCGCAGCCGCGCGGGATCGACGCCAAGGTGGCGCGCCGAGTCGTCGCCGAGAGCGAGCAGGTCAAACCAGCGGGCGTGCCAGGCCAGGACGGCGAGCGGCAGGATGCTGTAGGCCGCGAAGATGCCGGTCGCCTGCCACGACGCGGCGCTCAGCCCGCCGAGCATCCAGAGAAAGGCGTTGCGAAGCTGCCCTGCCGTGGAGAGCGTGAGGATGGCACCGACCAGTGCGCTGGTGAAGGCGCTGACCACGACGCCGGCCAGGAGCAGCACGTGGGCATCGAGCCTGCGCCCCTGCACCAGGCTCAGCCGATACACCAGAGCCAAGGCGAGCATTGCTCCGCCGAACGCCGCCAGCGGGAGCGTCCACGCGCCACCGAGGCCGATCGCAATCACCAGCACCGCGGCGATCGCGGCACCACCGGAGATTCCGAGGAGATAGGGATCGGCGAGGGGATTCTGAATGAGGGCCTGCAGCACCGCGCCCGACACCGCCAGACTCCCGCCCACCAGGAATCCCAGCAGTACCCGAGGCAGGCGGAGTTCGCGGATGATGGTGCCGCCCTCCGCGGACCGATCAAACAGCGCGGTCATCACGGCCCCCGGCGCGAGCCGCACCGCGCCGAGCCCGAGGCCGGTGAGGAGCGCAGCGAGCGTGAGCAGCATGAGCCAGGGCCAGCGGGACGATCTCACCGCGGCCTCGCCGCCAGGATCGCGCGCAACTCCGCGATGATCTCGGGCGCCCG
>JBDTTN010000363.1:0-3704 GCA_039930625.1 Gemmatimonadota bacterium
TGTCAGTCGCGAGATCGGACCCTCCGAGGATCGGAGGATTCAAACACGCCCCCCGTGTAGACAGGGGCCGCAGAGCCAGTCTGGCTCCGTACCCCACGATCTGTCCAGCCCCCCCTCGAGGGGCCGCTCGGGCGCACGTTCGGGGGTTGACAGGTGATTTCTGGCCGAGCGCCTTGGAGCCAAAGCAGTTACCAGCCCGACCTAGACCCGAAGATCTTCCGATGGATTCGACCGAAAATCGGGCACTGGCAAGCGCGAGGAGTTGCCGCGGCGAACTTGCGCTACATGCCGGTAGCGCGGTGGCCGAGATTAGAAGAGAGGGCGATTTGCTGCCGGGAACCACCGGCGGATGGTACTTCTTCCGAGACAAGCGTGTCCCAAGTGCGGCGTCAGAGCACCCAGCTCAAGTACGAACTCGCGGGCACCGGCAGCTTCAAGGCCGGTGCTCCGCCTGGGGTGCTGGCACTCGTGGTCGATGACGACGCGGACATCACCCGATTCGTCAGTGGAATTCTCGCGACGAAGGAAATCACGACCATCGCGGCGTACGACGCCATCCAGGGATTCCTCGTGGCTCAGCGGCAGCAGCCGAGAGTGATCATGGTCGACTGGCATATGCCCGCCGGGGGAGGGCCTCAACTGCTGCGGAAACTGCGGGACAACCCGCGTACCTCGACGATTCCAGTGGTGGTCATCACTGCGGACGAGGCCGCCTCGCTCCCCCTTGAGGCTGAGTCGCTCGGGGCGCGCGCACTGCTGCACAAGCCGCTGGATCCGGCCGCGCTGCTCGCCCTGACCGAGACGCTGGTTCGGTAGACGGCGGCGCGTCACCGTCCGACCGGCGCGCATCGCTGCGCCGGTCGCGCCCAGCCACTCCCTCCTTACGCCCCTCGCAGTTGGCCTGTAAGTTCCCCAACAGTCCCCAGAGTTCCCTCGATCTCGCCCCCGGAGTCCCATGGCGAAGGCAGAGACCCTGACCGCCGCTGAAGCGGCGGCGCTGCTGCATCTGCATGTCAAGCGGGTGCAGTCCCTCGCGCGAGCTGGCGGGCTTCCGGCGACGCGCGTGGGGCGCAAATGGCTGTTCTCGCGGGCGCGCATCGAGGCGCTGTGCGGGGTGACCCGCGCGGCGCCAGCGTCCCGTGGCGTCGAGCTCAGCGCGCGCAATCAGCTGCGCGGCCGCATCCTCGGTTTGCGCGGCGACGGGATCATGGCCGAAGTGCGACTCGAGATCGGGGGTCAGGAGCTGGTGTCGGTCATCACCCGTTCGTCGGTGGACCGGATGAAGCTGCGGGTGGGGCAGGAGGTGCTCGCGGTCATCAAGTCGACCGAGGTCATGATCGGAAAGGAATGAGTCAGTGAAGCGACTGTTCCACGCCGCGCTGATCGGCGCGCTGCTGGCGGGCTCCGCGGCACCGGCGGTGGCCCAGGCCCCGCGCGATACGCTCACCGTGTTCGCGGCCGCCGATCTCGCGCTCGCCCTTCCGGAACTCGCCAGTCTGTTCCAGTCGGAACGCGGGGCGGCGGTGAATTTCGTCTTCGGCTCCACAGGGAATCTCGCGCTGCAGATCCAGAACGGGGCGCCGGCGGACGTCCTCTTCGCGGCCAACGTCTCGTACATCGACCAGCTCATCGCTCGAGGCCAGCTGGTTCCGGGAACGAAGACGCTGTATGCCCGGGGCAGGCTCGTGCTCGCGGTGCCTCGCGGGTCTTCGATCGTCGCTCCGGCGCTCAGCGACCTGCTGCGGCCCGAGATCCGGCGCATCGCGATCGCCAATCCCGATCATGCGCCGTACGGCATCGCAGCGCGTGAGGCACTGCAGTCGGCGGGGCTGTGGGATTCGGTGCAGGAGAAGCTGGTGCTCGGCGAAAACATCCGGCAGACCCTGCAGTATGTCCAGAGCGGCGCGGTGGACGCCGGTATCGTCGCGCTGTCGGTGGCGAACGTGCCGGAGATCCGATTCGCGCCGATCTCCGACTCGCTGCATCTGCCGATCGATCAGGCCGCGGCCGTGATTCGTGCCTCACGACTTGGCCGGATCGGAGCGGACTTCATCGCGTTCGTTACCGGGCCGGTGGGGTGGCCGGTCATGGAGCGGAACGGCTTCGTCCGGCCCCAGGGACCCTAGCTTCGATGTCTCCCGTTCTGCTCTCGCTCAAAGTGGCTGGCACGGCCACAGCGCTCACGGTGCTGAGCGGAATTCCGCTCGCGTGGCTGCTCGGTCGGCGCCGATTCCGGGGCAAGACGCTGGTCGAAACGGCGGTACTCCTTCCGCTCGTGCTGCCGCCGACGGTGCTGGGCTACTACCTGCTCGTCGTGCTGAGCCGGCAGGGTGCGATCGGGAGCCTGTTCGACCGCTTCGGCGTCGAGCTCGCCTTCACCTGGCGAGGGGCGGTCGTGGCGGCGTGGGTCGGTTCGTTCGCGATGTTCACCCGCTCGGCGCAGGCCGGCTTCGAACTGGTGGACACCCGACTCGAGGATGCGGCGCGCACGCTGGGCCGTTCCGAGTGGAGTCTGTTTTGGCACATCACCCTGCCGCTGGCCTGGCGCGGCGTCGTGGCGGGGACGATGCTGGCCTTCTGCCGGGCGGTGGGGGAGTTCGGAATCACCTTGATGGTGGCCGGCAACATTCCCGGGCGCACGCAGACCATTCCCCTCGCCATCTACGACCATGTGCAGGCCAACCGTCTCGAGGCCGCGGACCAGCTTTCGATTCTCACGCTCATCCTGGTGGCTGGCCTGCTGCTCATTGTCGGGCGACTGACCCGGGCGAGGAGCTGAGCCCAATGCTCTCGGTCGAACTGCTCAAGAGCTTTCCCGGGTTCACCCTCGATGTCCGCTGGGAGGTCGAGGAGGGGGTTGTCGCGCTGTTCGGGCCCTCCGGTGCGGGGAAGACGCTCACGCTGCAGTGCCTCGCTGGCCTCATGCGTCCCGATGGAGGACGGGTCTCGGTGCGGGGTCGAGTGCTGTACGATGCGCTGCGCGGGGTGAATCAGGCGATCCGCGATCGCCGGCTCGGCGTCGTGTTTCAGGGATACGCGCTCTTCCCTCATCTGACGGTCGAGGAGAACATCGCTTTCGGGCTCGATCGCATGGATCGTGCGGGCCGGCGCAAGCGTATCAACGAAATGCTGGAGCGACTGGGGCTGGAGGCGGTCCGCAGGCTTCGTCCCAGCGTGCTGTCCGGCGGACAGCAGCAGCGCGCCGCCCTGGGCCGGGCACTGGCGATGGACCCGGACCTCGTCCTGCTCGACGAGCCACTCGCCGCACTGGACAGTCCGCTGCGGCGGAGTCTGCGGGATGATCTGCACACGGCGCTGCGGGGCTTCGGCAAGACCGCCATCGTGGTGACCCACGATCTGGCGGAGGCCTGCCAGCTGGCGGATCAGATCGTGGTCTACGATCGGGGCCGCGTGCTGCAGTCAGGCAAGAAGAGTACGGTTCTCGGGCGGCCCGCCTCGCCGGAGGTGGCGGCAGTTCTCGGCATCCGGAATATTCTCGAAGGAAAGGTGCTCGAGTCGAATGCCGACTTCATTTACATCGGCTGGCGGGGGCAGACCGTCGTCGTCGCGAACTGGCCGGGCCGACCCGACCTTCCGGTCGTCGGCAGCAAAGTCGTGTTCTTTGTGAGGCCGGAGCATGTGCGGCTCATGCGGAAGGACCGTCCCGGTCCCGAGGTGGAGCGGCGCACCAACCTGTTCGTGGG
>JBDTTN010000364.1:0-3704 GCA_039930625.1 Gemmatimonadota bacterium
TATACCCTCGCCTGCATCCTCGATCAGGCGGGGAGAACCTCCGAGGCGGTGCCGCTCCTCAAGGAAGCCATCACCAACGACGTGGGCCTCTACATGGCGCATGTGCGGCTCGCGAACATCCTGCAGGATCAGCACCGCCTGACCGCCTCAGTGGAGGAACGGCGCCGCGCCGTGGATGCCAACCCCGAAGATCCGTCGCTGGTCTTCGAGCTGGGTGAGGCACTCGCCCGCGCCGGTGAAATGGCCGAGGCGCAGACGACGCTGCGTCAGGCGCGGGAGGCCAATCCGCACAATGTCCGCGCGCTGTATGTGCTGGGGATCGTGGCCGGCCAGGTCGGCAGCACGGATGAAGCCCGCGATGCCCTGACCCAATTCCTGGCGCGGGCGCCGAGCCGATTCAGCGCACAGAAGGTGGAAGCGCAACGGCGGCTTCAGGAACTCAAGTGAGGAGGATTCCCTTGTCGATGATTCTGCGTGGTGCGGTGGTGACGCTGCTGCTGCTGGTCTGCCTCATCGCCCCCGGCGCCGCGCAGTCGCTGAAGGTCAGTGAATCGCTGGAGGCGCTCCAGGAGCGGGCCCGCCGCGACTCCAACGACGCCGCGGCACACTACAACCTGGCCATGGGATACCTGAGCAAGGATCGCTTCGCCCAGGCCGAGGCGGCGCTGCAGCAGTCAGTCGCGCTCGACCCCCAGTTCGCCGATGGGTTTCTCGCGCTGGCGATCGTGCGGGCCAGGGATGGCGACTTCTGGCGGGGAATGCGCAAGGCGGGCAGGGACAGCGTGCGGGCCGCAGCCCGCCTGCGCGATGGGTACTACACCAAGGCGTTCCTCCTCGACCCGCTGGTCGATATCCGGATCTTCGGCAGCATCGCCTGGCTGCGGGGGTGGGGAGACTTCGATGGCGGACTGAAGAACCTGTTCGAGGGCAAGTACGCCGCGGCCTACGACCATTTCGGCGCCGAGGTCCACCGCCAGCAGCGGGGCGAAGGGCTGGACCAGGTGCCGCCGGTGCTGCTCTGGTTCCGGTCGCTGGCCGCGGCGCACAGCGACAAGCTGGAGGAGGCGGCGACCGACCTCACCACGCTCATCGCACTGACCAATCGGCTGACGGTCGCGGATTCCGCGACCGATGACGCTCCGCTCCGCGCCAACGAGTATCGCTACATGCTGGCTGCGATCCGCCAGCGCCAGGGCAAGACCAATGACGCGATCGATCTCTATCGCGAGGTCATCACCAACGACATCGGCCTCTACATGGCCCATGTGCGCCTCGCCGCGATCTACGAGGCCGTGAAGGACTACCCCCACGCCGTGCAGGAGCGGATGAGTGCCGTCGACGCCAACCCCGACGATGCCAGCCTCCTCCTCGACCTCGGCGTGACCCTGGGCAAGGCGGGAATGATGCCGCAGGCGGAGACCCGGCTGCAGCTGGCGGCGGCGGCGAACCCGCGCGATCCCCGTCCCTGGTTCTGGCTCGGCCTGGCGCAGATGGAAGAGGGCAAGAAGACTGAGGCCCGCGAATCGCTCACTCATTTTCTGGCGCTCGCGCCGAGCCGCTACGATCGCCAGATCGGCATGGCGCGGGATCGCCTCGCCCAACTCCAGTAGGGGACCGAATGCCCGTACGCCTTACGCGGTGCCGGAAGATTGCGCTCGCCCTGACTCTACTCGTGCTCGCGACGGCACCGCATCGCGCCGCCGCTCAGGGCGCCTCCTACGAGCAGCTGCAGACCTTTTCGAGCCTCATCAATCAGATCCGGTTGAGCTACGTGGACTCGGTGACCTATGCCGACCTGGTGCACGCCGCGATCGATGGTGTGCTCTCGTCGCTCGATCCGCACAGCCGCTTCGAGCGCCGGGTGGATGCGGAGCGCGAGATGGCCTACGAGTCGGGCGCACTCGCCGGCACGGGACTCTACCTGGATGTGGTGGATGATCAGGTCGCGGTGCTGGCGGTGCAGCCGCGTTCCCCCGCCGCGCGCGCAGGTGTGAGTCCCGGCGACCGGCTGCTCAGCATCAACGACACATCGGTGTCAGGACTCACTTCGCAGGAGGCAGGCGGGCGCCTGATCGGCGACAAGGGGAAGAAGGTGCGGCTCATGTTCGCCCGCGGCACCAGGCTGGAACCCGATTCGGTGCCGGTGACGCTCAAGCTCGACTTTCTGAAGCCGGTCGCGATCACGGCACAGCGCATGGTCGATCCGACCACCGGCTACATCCGGTTCGCCGAGTTCACGCTGAAGGGCGGCGAGGAACTCGAGAAAGCGGTCGGCGACCTCAGGGGGCAGGGAGCCAAGCGCCTGATGCTCGATCTCCGGGGCAATCCCGGGGGCTTCCTGATCGCGGCGGAAGAGATCGCGGGCCTCTTCCTGCCGAAGGACGCGCTGATTTATCGTACCGACGCGCGGCGCCCGAGCGCACGCTCGGAGCTCCGCAATCGGCGGGACGGAAAGTTCCGTGAGTTGCCGCTCATCGTCCTCATCGACAACGGCAGCGCGAGCGCTTCGGAAGCCGTGGCGGCCACGCTGCAGGACCACGATCGCGCGCTGCTGCTCGGCCGGCGCAGCTTCGGCAAGGCGCTGGTGCAGCAGCCCTTCCCGCTCCCGCCGCAGGGAGACATGGTCTGGCTGACGGTTGCTCGCATCGTGACTCCCAGCGGGCGCATCATTCAGCGGTCGTATCGCGGCCTCAAAGCGGCGCAATACTACAGCTTCGCCGGGAAATCCGGTGCCGAAGCGGACACGACCGAGGTGTTTCATACCGAGCGCGGCCGCGCGGTGCGCGGGGGCGGCGGCATCGCCCCCGACGTTGCCCTGCCCGCGACCGCCACACTGCCTATCTGGTGGGCTGCGGCCGTGGACAGCGGCTGGTATGAGGCCGTTCCCGACAGCGTCGCCGGACTCCTTCCCAAGGACCGCGCCCGGCGGCTCGATTGGTTCGATGCCCGCGCCGATTGGCAGACTCGGCTGGTCGCGCCGCTGCTGGATCGGGTGCGGGCCCGGCTGAGTATAGCGGCCAGGCCGGACTCATCGCTCACAGCACGGCTGGGCAGGATTCTCGCCCACCGGGCTGCGGAAGTGCGCTGGGGCGACGACGCGGGAGATGAGTTCATGCTGCACAACGACCCCGACATCCAGGCGGCGATGGGCTACTGGGACCGGCTGCCGGCGCTGCTGGGTGGCGCCGCGGGGAAGTAGGGCGATGGGTTATCGTTCCGGCACCCGGACCGCGGCGAGCTTCCGCAATACAGCCGATCAGGCGCCATGAGGATTGCACGATGAGCGTAGAGATTCGCATTCTTGGACCGAACGAGAGCGGCGTGCTCAAACGGGTCGCACCAGATGTGTTCGACCACGACATCGATGAGGCGCTCAGCGAGGAGTTTCTTCACGACGCACGCCACCACCTCGCGGTCGCGATCGACGCCGGTGTGGTCGTGGGCTTTGCCTCGGCGGTACACTACGTTCACCCCGACAAGGCGCCCGAGCTCTGGATCAACGAGGTGGGAGTGGCGCCGTCGCACCGCCGCCAGGGTGTCGCTGAACGGCTGCTGCACACCCTGTTTACGCGGGGCTCGCAGCTCGGCTGCCGCACAGGGTGGGTGCTCACCAGTCCCGCCAACATGGGTGCCATGCGGCTTTATGAGGCGGCCGGTGGCAGCCTGCTGACCGATCCCCCCGCGATGTTCACCTTCCAGCTGCC
>JBDTTN010000365.1:0-3692 GCA_039930625.1 Gemmatimonadota bacterium
CACGGCCCCCACGGACTTTTCCGAGGTGACTCACCCCCACGCCCCACCCGATCCCTCGCCCCACGACCGCGATTTTCTGAGGGTCTTCTTCGGGTCGGTCGCCGCACTCCTCGCACTCGTCGCGGCGCTCGTCGTTCTCACCGATCCGCTCGGGCGCTTCGGCACCGGCCTCGTTCCTCCTGTGGTTGCTTCCGACCGGGACCAGAAGGCCGTGCTCTACCGCGCCCGAGTGCCGCTCCCGGAGAGCGTCGTGCTCGGCTCCTCCCGGTCCAAGACCATCGCCCCGGCCTGTCTGGCGCGGCTGACCGGCCGGCCAGCATTCAACTTCGCCGTGAATGGATCAGGGACGGAGGATCTCGTGGCGATTCTCGGCTACCTGCGGGCGCAGCCGGGGAGCAAGCTCCGCACACTGTTCGTCGGAGTGGACCCGGAGATGCTGCAGGGCGCCGGCGGGGTACACCGGGCGCTCGAGGGCAGTCGCTTCCTCGCCCCGTATGCGCCCGACGGCGCCACCGCGAAGCCCAGCGGCAGTCTCGGCGCGGACCTCTTCGGTTGGCAGGCGGTGAGCGCTGCGCTGCGATCGATCTGGTCGCGACTCGTCTCAGGCGGAGGTCTCCCGGAGTTTGCACTGGAGGCGGACGGTCTGCAGCGCTATCCCCGCGCGGAGGCTGCTCTCCAGCTCGGGGCGCTGGAGCAGCACGGCGCGGTGATCGGCTCCATCCCGGGGATCCTCGGCCGCTACGAAGCCTTCCCGGCGCTCGACTCCGTACGGGTGGGTTACCTGCGTCGCTTCGCGAGTGAGGCGCACAACGCCGGCATTGATCTCGTCGCATTCATCCCGCCGGTACACCCCGCCTTCGAGCGGGCCGCGTCAGGCACCGCCTGGACGCCGAGGACAGAGGAGACGGTTTCGCTGCTGCGCACTCTGGAGCAGGAGCAGCTGCTGCGCTACGTCGAGGCGCGGGACCTGGTCGCCGCGAGTCCCGATACCACCCAGTTCGTGGACGCGATCCATTTCCTGGCGCCGGTCGCGGCCACCCTGGCAGAGCGGCTTACGGGGAGCCCGGGGCACTGTGCTCTTCAATAGCTATGTCTTCTGCCTGCTCTTCCTCCCCGCGGTGCTGGCGGGCTGGTGGCTGCTGCCCACGCCCCGGGCGCGACTCGGCTTCCTCTCCCTGGCGAGCTATTTCTTCTACGGCTGGTGGGACTGGCGCTTTGTGCCGCTCATGCTCGCCTCCACCACCGCCGACTTTGTCGCGGGGGGTTACATCAACCGGACCAATGACCCGGCTCGACGACGCTTCTGCCTGGTGCTGTTGCTGGGATTCAATCTCGGTATCCTCGCGGTGTTCAAGTACTACGACTTCTTCGTCGGTAGCCTGCACGGGATCGGGTCGCTGGTCGGTGCGGACGTGGACCTGCCGCTGCTGCACCTGGTGCTTCCCATCGGGATCTCGTTCTACACCTTCAATTCCATCAGCTACACCATCGACATCTACCGCGGCGTGCTCCGGCCCGCCCGAAGCATCCTGGAGTTCTCCACCTTCGTGGCGATGTTCCCGCACCTCGTCGCCGGGCCGATCGTCCGCTACGCCGATCTCGCACCGCAGTTCTCCCGCCTCCCGGACAGGCCGGACCGCGCCGCCTGGCTGATGGGGTGCTGGTTCTTCGTGCTGGGTATGGCCAAGAAGGTGTTGATTGCCGATCTCTTGGCGGCGCAGCTGGTGACGCCGCTCTGGCACCAGGCAGGGCTGCTTGACGCCGGTGAGGCGTGGCTCGCCGTCCTTGCGTATACGCTGCAGATTTACTTCGATTTTTCCGGCTACAGCGACATGGCGATCGGACTCGCCTTCCTGCTCGGATTCCGCTTCCCGCAGAACTTCGATGCCCCCTACCAGTCGGCGAATATCTCCGAATTCTGGCGCCGCTGGCACATGTCGCTCTCCTTCTGGCTCCGCGACTATCTCTTCATCGCCCTCGGTGGCAGCCAGGGGTCCCTTGCCCGCACCGTGCGCAACCTGGCGATCGTGATGTTCCTGGGCGGGCTCTGGCACGGGGCGGCATGGACCTTCGTCGCGTGGGGACTCTATCACGGCGTTCTGCTGGCGGGACATGCTCTCCTGCGCAATCGAGGCTGGGTCCCGCGGGCGCGGCCCCTGGGCGTGCTCTGCACCTTCCTGGCGGTGATGGTGGGCTGGGTCTTCTTCCGCGCCGCCTCACTCGGCGAGGCCTGGCGGCTCCTCGGCGTCATGGCCGGGTGGCGCACCGGCCAGGGAGGCAACCTGGCCCTGATCTCGACTCCACTCGCCTACGGCACGCTCCTGCTGGCGCTCGGCATCGCCTGGTTCGTCCCCGATACCTGGCGGCTCAACCTTCCCCGTCGTCCGGCATGGGGTTTCGCGCTCGCCGTACTGCTCGTACTCTGCATGCTGCGCTTCGCCACGCCGAGTCCGTTCCTGTACTTCCAGTTCTGAACGGCCTCGCGAGGCCGGCCGTCGTCAGCTCCGCTGCAGAGCGGATGTTCCCCTCCCGTTCGCATCTGCATCATCCGAAACCGGGACAGGCTTCTCCCGTACGGGGCCGATCCGCATCACGTCGCACCCCCACGTCCTGAGGTTCGCATGCACCGAATCCTGGTCTCGCTGCTCCTGCTTGGCGCTTCGCAATCCGGTTCCGTCGCCGTGGCCCAGGGAGCGGCTCAGTCCACCTGCACCGGGGTCGAGGCACGCCAGTTCGATTTCTGGGTGGGAAGCTGGAATGTGACCGTGGCCGGCAAGCAGGCAGGAACAAACGAGGTCACCCTCGAGGAGAACGGCTGCGTCGTGCACGAACATTGGACGGGGAGTAGCGGAGGAAGCACCGGCCAGAGCTTCAATTTCTACGACCGGACGATTGCAAAGTGGCACCAGTTCTGGGTCGACAACGGCGGCAACTATCTGCACCTGACCGGGACCTACGCTGATGGGAAGCTGGTACTCACGGGTTCGGCTCCGGGCCCCGACGGCAAGCCCGCCGACCAGCGCCTCACTTTCTTCAAGAACAGCGATGGCTCGGTGCGCCAATTCTGGGAGATGTCCTCCGATCACGGTGCCACCTGGCAGGTCGCCTTCGACGGACTCTATCGCAAGCGCTGAACCTCCCCGCGGTTCCCGCGGTCGGTGCCGGCGAGCCATGCCTCACAATAGGGCATCGGTATCCGCGCGCCTTCTCACACCCTTCCGTGGAGCAGGCTGAAGAGGAGCAGCCCCAGAACCAGCGCCGTGATCCACACGTATAGGCGATCTCCTTGGCGGATGAATGCCACGAGGGTCAGCGCCACTCGCACGATTGGTGTACTGATCAACAGCACCACGCCGAATTGGATGATTGCCCGGCTGTCGAGCTCGGCCACTCCCGCCGCGATGCCGCCGAGGCTCCGAAGCTGTGCGGGCTCGCCTCGAAAGGTTTGGAGCGATACCGGGGTGCCACCGTAGAGCGCCAGATAGGCCACGCCGCCAACGAGGACGACTCCCGCGGCCAGCATTACTCCCACCTGCAGCCAGCGGGCAATCTCGAGTTCCAGTTTCTCATCGGTGGCCGGATTCATAGCGCGCCTGTAATGCCCTTGTACAGCATCTCTGCCGCGAGCGCAAAGACCACGACCGTGAACACCCGTCGGAGCACCAGGGTGCGCGTCGTGGAGAGCAGCCGGG
>JBDTTN010000366.1:0-3684 GCA_039930625.1 Gemmatimonadota bacterium
GGGGTCCCCCGATCGACGCAAGACGACCCTCCACTGCCGATGGCAGGGAGGGTCGATTCGCGCCGTCTCTCGAAGTCGGTCGCTCAGCCGCTAGAACGCCATCCCGCCCTTTTCGGCGAACTGCTTGAGCAGCTCCTCCTGCTCCGGTGTCAGCGACTCAGGGACCTGCACCTGAACCTGCACCAGCTGGTCACCCTTCCGGTCGCCCTTGTCGATGCCCAGTCCCTTGATGCGAAACTTCCGTCCCGGTTGGGTGCCGGGTGGAATCTTCAGCACGACCTTCTTCCCATCGAGGGTCCGGACCCGGAGCCTGGTGCCCAGGACCGCCTGGGCCAGGTTGATCGGCACCTCGCAGAGGATATCGAGACCGTCGCGGTGGAAGAAGCGGTCGGGCGGCACCTGAAAGGTGACGACGATGTCTCCCGGTGGCTCGCCTGGACGGGCTGGCTGCCCCTGCCCGCGGAGCCGAACCTTCGACCCGCTCTCGGTGCCTGCGGGCACCGTGATCAGGACCTCCTTCTCCCGCCGCAGTTCGCCGGCCCCACCGCAGGTCGGACAGGGGGCCGAGGGAATCTTGCCGCGACCCCGGCATTGCGGGCAGGGCCGGCTGACCGCGAAGCCGCCCTGTCCGAAGGTGACGCTACCGCGACCGTTGCACTCCGGGCAGGTGCTGATCTTGGCGCCGGGCGCCGCTCCGCTTCCGGCGCATTGCGGACAGGTCTCGTTGAGCGGCAGCCGCACGGGCACCCTGCCGCCGAGCGCCGCGACGCGGAAGGGAATCTCGATGACTGTCTCGATGGCCTCCGGAGCGACATCCTCGCGCCGCCCGGTGCTGCGACCGAAGATGGACGAGAAGATGTCGCCCAGGCCAAAACCGCCATCGTCGGAAAACTGGAATCCCTCGAAGCCCGCGCCGCCGGCAGTCCCGCCACCGCTGGTGCCGGGCCGTGTGCCCGCTCCCCCTGACCGCCGGAATCCCCCCGAGGCATCGAACGCGCCTAACCGACGCATCTCGTCGTACTTCTTGCGCTTGTCGGCGTCGGACAACACGGAGTGCGCCTCGGAGATCTCCTTGAATCGTTCCGAGGCCTGCGGATTGTTCGGATTGGCGTCCGGGTGGTACTGCTTCGCGAGCCGGCGATAGGCCTTCTTCACCTCATCGGGGGCCGCGGTGTCGGGCACGCCAAGGATCTGGTAGAAGTCCTTCGCCACTGTCAGGCGTGCCCCTCGGAGGAGTACACCTGCACCCGGGCGGGCCGGATCAGGGCGCCCTTGAACCGGTAGCCTGACTGAAAGGTCGCGCTGACGGTGTGATCGGCCGAGGGTTCGGGCGGCGGAAGCACGGCCACGGCCTCATGCAGGCTCGGATCGAAGGCCTGGCCAGCGGGGTCGATCCGCTCCAGGCCGGCACCCTCCAACTCCTTGCGAAGCTTGCGATCGATCAGCACCAGCGCCTGCAGGACCGCGTCCCCGGAGCCAGCCTGAGCGCCGCCCGCCACGAGCCGGTCGAGGTCATCGAGGACATCGAGGATTTTCACCGCGAGCGCGGCCTGGGACCGCTGGGTGATCTCTTCCCGTTCACGCGCGATGCGTTTGCGGAAGTTGTCGAACTCGGCTGCCAGCCGGAGCTGGCGGTCACGGCTCTCGTCGAGTTCCGCCTCGAGACGTCGAACCGCCTCGGTCAGGGGCTCGACCGGCAGGCCCGAGTGAGACTGGGCCGAATCCGCCGTCCCGGCACCTGCGGCTCCCGCTTCGGGGGGGGAATCTGGCGCAGCCTCGTTTCCAAGATTCTTGTTATCAAGCACTTGCTGATTTGTCCGGTTGTGGGCTGAGGTAAAGATAACAGCAACCGACATGCCCTGAGTAAGTGGTCAGATTGGCAGGCGCGGCGCTGCGTTCGAGGCCAATTGGCACGCCGCAAAGGCCTCGGCCGGCCACACGGAGCTCGCGGCACTACATCGGAATTCCAGCGTCCGACCGCGCAGAAGTCATCTGCTGCAGCAGCCGGAAAAGGGCCAACTGGCTTGCTCTCGCGCGTATCTCCGACCGGTCCCCGGGGAGGACGTGGCGATGGACCTGCGATGCTCCGCCGACGCTGGTCGCGATGAAGACCAGTCCGACGGGCTTTTCCGCCGTTCCGCCACCCGGCCCGGCGATCCCGGTGACTGCGATCGCCAGCTCCGCCCCAAATCCGCTGGAGACCCCCTGCACCATCGCCTCGGCGACCGGTCCGCTCACGGCACCGTGCTGCAGAACGAGCTCGACGGGCACCCCGAGCGCCTGAGTCTTGATCCGGTTGTCGTAGGCGATCACCCCACCCACGTACACATCTGAACTCCCGGGGATCGCCGTCAGGCGCGCCCCCACTCCGCCCCCTGTGCACGACTCCGCGGTGCCGATGTGCAGCCCCCGCTCCCGAGCAAGCGCGAGTACCACTTCGGCAAGATCGGTGTCACCCACCCCGTAACACCACTCGCCCGCGCGCGCGCTCAGAAGCTTTGCGCCCGCATCGAGCTTTGCCTCCGCGTCGACGGGCGTGAGGTTCCACGCCGTGAGCCGGAGATCGACCCCTTCCACTCCGGGGAGATAGGCGAGCGTCAGCGGGGCCAGTTCCGCCTCGATCGGACCCAGCCGCTCTGCCAGCCTCGATTCGGGAATCGCCGTCGTCCGCACCATCCGGGAGCGCACCACCCTTCCCTCCGCCCGCGCCGCAAGTCGGGGCAGCACCTCATTCGCGAGCAGGCCGCGCATTTCGGAGGGAACACCTGGGAGAAGGATCGCGAGACCCGCCGACCCTTCCAACCAGAGACCTGGCGCGGTGCCCCACCGATTGGGAAGGATCGTCGCACCCGCCGGCACCTCCGCCTGGCTGCGATTCTTCTCCGATGGCGCTCGCCCGAAGCGCGCGAACCTTGCCACGAGCGCTTCCCAGATTTCGGGATGGAACTCGAGCGGCATGCCGAAGAGATCGGCGATGACCTTCTTGGTGACGTCGTCCGCGGTGGGGCCCAGTCCGCCGGTCGAGATGAACGCGCCGGTCCGCGCGAGCGCCTGGGCGGCGGCTTCGCGAATGGCGGCGGGATCGTCGGTGACGGAGGTGCGGCGTACTACGGGGATCCCCGCGCCAGCGAGGGCGCGCCCGAGCTCTGCACTGTTGCTGTCGAGGGTGAATCCGAGCAGGAGCTCGGTTCCGATGGTGAGGAGTTCGATCGCAGGCATTGGCGCTCAGCCTTTAACAGCTAACGGCTAACAGCTAACGGCTAGTGGTTCGTCTTGAAGAGAGCGCGGTAGCGGTACATGTAGACCACGAACGAATACACGGTGAGCAGGGTTGCGAGCGCGAGCGTGATCGCGACGACGCCGCCGTGAAATTCGTTCCAGTACTCGGCCATCTTGTTGTGCTCCCAGCCAAGCGGCTTCCGCGCATCGCGAAAGGTGAACCAGAGGAACGTGGCGCCGATGTAGATGTTCTGCAGCGTCGCCTTGAGTTTGCCCGCACCCGCTGCAGGGATGACGATGCCGCGGCGCTGCGCCCACCAGCGGAATCCCGTCATGGCAAGCTCCCGCCCGATGAGCAGCAGGCAGACCCAGAGCGGGATGCTGCCCCACACCGGAATGTCGTAGAGATTGTGCCGGGTCCTGGAGATCCAGTAGATCGGGATGATCGTGGCGAAGAGGAGCAGC
>JBDTTN010000367.1:0-3677 GCA_039930625.1 Gemmatimonadota bacterium
TCGACCACTTTCAGACTGGAGCACAGGAATGACGCGGTCCCTTCGGGTGGCGCTCTTCGCGGCCCTCGCCCTTTTCGCCAGCGGCTGTGGCTACAACAAGATTCAGAGTCTCGATGAACAGGTGGGGAAGGCGAAGGGGCAGATTGCGGCGCAGTTGCAGCGCCGGGCCGACCTGATCCCGAATCTGGTCGAGACGGTGAAGGGCTACGCCAAGCAGGAGTCCTCGATATTCATCGAAGTGGCGAACGCCCGTTCACGCCTGGCAGGCTCGGTATCCAGCGGGAACCTCGACAGCATGGCCACCGCCAATCAGGCGCTCAACGCACCGCTGGGCCGACTCCTGGCGATCAGCGAGGCCTATCCACAGCTCAAGTCGGATGCGAATTTCCGGGCGCTTCAGGATGAGCTCACCGGGACAGAGAACCGGATTGCCACCGCGCGCCAGGACTACAACGACGCGGTGAATGGCTACAACAGCTTCATCCGGACCTTCCCGAACAACATCACAGCGAAGATTTTCGGTGCGAGTGCGCCGAAGCCATACTTCGAGGCCAAAGAGGGCACCGACACGCCGCCGCCGGTGAAGTTCTAGGCGGCGTTCAGCCGTCTGCGGCCAGCCGTCAGCCACATCTCGCAGAACGACCCTCCTCGCCAATGGCTCGGGGGGTCGTTTCGCACTGCATGGCATGACGCTGAACGCTGAAGGCTGAAGGCTGAAGGCTGAAGGCTGAAGGCTGAACGCTCTCCGCTCAGTCCACCACCACATCCGGCAGCACATAGCGAAGCGGATCCACCGGCTTGCCGTTCACATGCACCTCGTAATGCAGGTGCGGACCCGTCGCCAGTCCGGTATTGCCCACCTCCGCGATCACCTGCCCGCGCGACACGTGCTGGCCGCGCCGGAAGAGCAGCTTGGAGCAGTGCGCGAACTTGGTGACAATTCCGAAGCCGTGGTCGACCTCGATGACGTTGCCGTAGCCACTCTCCCATCCGGCCGAGACGACGATCCCGCCGGCGGGTGATTGAATCGGCGCGCCCATGGGGGCGGAGACGTCGATGCCCTCGTGCGGCCGCAGGATGTGCAGGATTGGATGCTCGCGCATGGAGCTGAAGGCACTCGAGAGCCAGCCGACCGTCGGCATGATCGATGGCATCGCCGCGAGCCGATCGCGGTGATTCTCCAGCGAGTCATGCGCCTGGCTGAACGACGCGGCCAGGAGGTTCGCGCGCCGGATGAGCGCGCCGAGGTCTACCCGGATCTCATCCGCTCGGCGGCCGAGGACGCCGGCTGTCAGCAGGCGCACCTGTTCCGGGTTCGCAGTCCTGGGACCACCGATGCCGGCCTGCTGCACCGTGGGGTCGTTCGGCTCGAGGTTGGCGAGCAGCCGGATGCGCGCATCGCGCTCCGCGATATGACTCAGAGTATCGGAGAGATTCGAGAGCTGGCCGTGCAACCGCCCGAGTTCATCCGCGAGCCGGGCATTCTCCCGCTCGAGCTGGGCGGCGTGCTGCAGGTCCACGGTGCGCGATACAGTTCCATAACCGAGCAGAAGTGCCACGAGGCCGATGACAGCCCCGAAGCCGGTCGCCGTCTTCAGCACCCGCTGGGACACCTCGACAACCTTCGAGGCACCGGAGCCGGGTGGTACGACGACGAGGGTCCACTTCCGTTCGGACATGTACACATCCTATTTGTCGGCAGGTACGCCGAAGACCTTAGGAAAAGCTGTGCCCGAGAGGGCACTGATTTCGGGGACTCAGTGAAGGCGGGATAACATGGCCCGTGGGCCGGTGGGCGTCAAGTGCGGTACGTCACGTCCAAGTCTTTGACAGTCAAGGATTTGGCGGTGCCGGTTTGGGGAAGAGCCCATCGGGCTTCTTTATCCGGCTACCAGCGGCCTTGGGATGCTCTGCCTGCCGCCATGCGCCAGAGAGCGGTGCATCCTGCCCGAGGTGGCGCCAGAGCTCCTCCGCCTTGCCAGGCATGAACGGCGAAGCCAGGACGGCCAGTCGGAGCAGGCAGCGGGCGAGGGCACCGAGTGCCTGATCGAGCTCGGCGTCCTTGCCCTGCTTGGCGAGTGCCCACGGGGCGGTCTGCACGATGTACTGATTGGCCGTGGTGACGAGCCCCCAGGCGGCCTCGGCGCCGGCCCGCAGGTCGAGTGCATCCAGTGCCCGGGTATAGGCGGCGGTGGCTGTCGCGCCCGCTTCATCGAGCGAAGTGGTGCTCTCTGCCGGAACGATCCCCCCGCGGTACTTCTCGATCATCGCGAGGGAGCGGCTGGCCAGGTTGCCGAGTCCGTCGGCGAGATCCGCCATGTAGCGCTCGTCGAAGCGCTCCCAGGTGAAGTTGCCGTCGTTGGCGAAACCGATGTCCCGCAGGAGGAAATAGCGCAGCGCATCGGGGCCGTGGCGGGCGATCGCCTCCTGCAGATCGAGCCGCACGCCGGAGCTCTTGGAGAAGCGGTCCCCGCCGTAATAGATGAATCCATGGGCCCACACCGATTCCGGGATGGCCTCGCCCGCCGCGGCAAGCATCGCGGGCCAGATCACGCAATGGAATCGGGTGATGTCCTTCCCCACGATATGCAGCTGCGCTGGCCAGTGCGCGCCCGAACCGGCGAAGCGCTGGGCGGTCCAGTAGTTGGGCAGGGCATCGAACCAGACGTAGGTCGTCTGGGCTTCGCCGTCGCTGGTGGGGCGCGGAAAGGGGACGCCCCAGGTGAATCGGCTCCGGCTCGCCGAGACATCCTCCAGCCCCTGGCGCAGGAGGCCGAGGATTTCGTTGCGGCGGATCTCGGGCCGGACGAAGTCGGGATGCTTCTCGAGGAGGTCTTCGAGGAACTTCTGATATCGGCTGAGGCGGAAGAACCAGTTGCGCTCCTCGACCATCTCCAGCGTGCGGGTGGGGTGCAGCACGCACTTCCCATCGACGATCTCTGCCTCAGTCTTGAACGATTCGCACCCGACGCAATAGAGCCCGCGATAGGCCTTCTCGTAGAAGTCGTCGGGATTGCGCGCGAAGATCCGCTCGATCAGATCGCGCACACCGTCCTTGTGCGCCTCTGCGGTGGTGCGAATGAACTGATCGTTGGAGATCCCGAGCTGAGCCCAGGTCCGCTGGAACACCTCGGCCACTTCATCGGTGAGCGCCTGGGGCGTCAGGCCGCGTTCGGCAGCGGTCTGCGCAACCTTCTGGCCGTGCTCGTCCATGCCGATGAGGAACCAGACGTCATCGCCGCGGAGGCGGCGATAGCGGGCGATGCAGTCCGCACCGAGCTTCTCGAAGGCATGTCCCATGTGGGGATCGCCATTCGCATAGTCGATGGCTGTGGTGAGGAAGAACCTGGCCACTCACCCCTCCGGGGCGGGAGGCGGATTCGGCGGGCCCCCGCGTCCGCCACGGCGGCCGCGCCGACGGCGACGCCTGGCCTCGCTGCCTCCGGGTGGCGTGTCAGGCGCCGGGGGCGTCGGAGGGTTGGGCTGCGCCGGCGCGGTAGTCGCCTGGGGCGGGAGGTCGCGCGGTGGCGCTTCGGGGCGCGGCTTGTGGGGCGGCCGGTCGCGCCGATCCGGCTGAGGTCGATCCCGCTCCGCAGGCCTTGCCGGCGGCGCGCTCACGACCTGATCCCTAAGCGGCGTCCGCGGGCCACGGTCGGGCCGGGCGGGGCGCTCCGGCC
>JBDTTN010000368.1:0-3676 GCA_039930625.1 Gemmatimonadota bacterium
TCCATCTCCACGATCTCGAAGATGTCGCCGCCGACGGTGATCCGGTCGCCGGGCTTGGGCAGCCGGCCGAGCTGGCCGAAGAGGAACCCGCCGAGGGTGGTGTAGTCGGTATCGTCGAGCTGCAGCTCGTGATCGGCGTTGAAATCGGAGAGGGGCAGGCTGCCGTCGAGGAGTGGGGCCCCCTCAGGGGCCGCCTTGGGGCGGTCGAGCCGGTCATACTCGTCATAGATGTCCCCGACGATCTCCTCCAGCAGATCCTCCATGGTGACCAGTCCGGCGGTGCCACCGTATTCGTCGAGAACGACGGCGAGGTGTACCTTGAGTCGCTTCATGTCGGCGAGGACGTCCTCCACCTCGCGGGTCCCCGGGACAAAGAGTGGCGGACGCATCACCGCGCCGATGGTGGTACCAGGCTGCTGCCGGATGGCGGTGAGGATGTCCTTCGCGTGCACCACGCCGACGATGTCATCGAGCGACTCGCCGTACACGGGATAGCGGGAGCGGCGCGCGAGGGCGACCACGTCGGCCGCCGCCTCCACCGTGAGATCGCGCTCCAGCGCGACCATCTGGGTCCGCGGGGTCATGACTTCCTGGGCGCTCTTCTCGGAAAACTCGAAGACTCCCTCGAGCAGACGGGCGTCGCCCTTGCCGAGCGAGCCGCCTTCTTGGCTTTGCTCGACGAGCATGCGAATTTCATCCGGCGAGTGCAGCCGCTCGTGCTCCCCGGAGATATTCAGGCCCAGCACCTTCATGAGCCAGGTCGCGGAACGGTTGACCACGGAGGTCGGCACCGCCATGACCCAGGCGAACGCCATGAGCGGCGCTGCCACCCAGCCGCTGAGTGCCTCGGGGTGCAGCAGGGCGATGGCCTTGGGCAGCATCTCACCCAGGATGAGCAGGGTGAAGGTGATGAGGGTGAATGCCACGATCGTGGCGACCACATCGGTGTGGACCGGGCCGATCTGCTCCGGGAGCCCCTTGAAGGCGGCTCGGATCGCGGCGGCCAGACTGGGCTCGCCGATCCAGCCGAGCGCCAGGCTGCAGAGGGTAATGCCGACTTGCGTGGCAGAGATGTAGCGCGGCAGGTCGTCGAGGATCCGGAGGGCGAACTTCGCGCGGGCGTCCCCGTGCTGGGCCATGCCCTCGAGCCGGGTGCGCCGTGAGCCCACCAGCGCGAACTCGGCCGCCACGAAGAAGGCGTTCAGCCCCAGCAGCACGACCACAACCGCAAGGCCGGTCAGGAAGGGCACCTCCGACGATGTCTCCATATGCCGTAACACTAGCCTTCCCCCCCACCGCCCGCGAGGGCAACGCATGATCCGCCAGCTCGCCGTCCCCCCGTTCGACCGGCTCGATCCATTCCTGCCCAAGCCGGGCGTCACCGACGCCGCCACCCGGGCGCGTGTCACCGAGATCCTCGAGGATGTCGCCGCCCGCCGGGATGCCGCCGTCCGTCACTGGACCAGGAAGCTCGACGAGGTGGATCTGCCTCCCGCCCAGTGGGAGCTGCCCCGGCACCAGTGGGAGGCGGCGCTGGAGCGGATCGACATCGAGCTGCGTGAGGCGCTGGAGACGGCGGTGCACCGGGTCCGCGAGTACCACAAGCGCCAGCGTGACAACGGATTCACTCTGCTCGAGGAGGACGGCAGTATTCTCGGCATGCGGGTCACGCCGCTCGATCGGGTCGGGCTCTACGTGCCGGGCGGCAAGGCCGCGTATCCGTCAAGCGTCATCATGAACGCGGTGCCTGCCGTCGTTGCCGGGGTCGAAGAGATCATCGCCGTGACGCCACCAGCCGGGGTAACCGACGCGGTGCTCGCAGCCTGCTGGCTTGCGGGAGTGACCCGGATCTACCAGATAGGCGGCGCGCAGGCGATCGGCGCCCTGGCTTTCGGGACCGAGACCATCGGCCGGGTGGACAAGATTGTCGGGCCGGGCAACAAGTGGGTGGCGGAGGCCAAGCGGCAGGTGGCTGGGCCGGTGGGCATCGACATGGTCGCGGGGCCTACCGAACTGCTGATCATCGCCGACTCGACCGCGATCCCGGAGCGGGTCGCTGCCGATATGGTGGCGCAGGCTGAGCACGACGAGGATGCCACCGCCTGGCTGGTGACGACCGACCTGGCGCTCGCCGACCTGGTGCCGGCCGCCATCGAGAAACACCTGCACAAGAATCCTCGCCGCGAGGTCGCGCTGGCGTCGCTGGTGCGCAACGGGCTGATCGTCTGGGCGCCCACGGTGCAGGATGCCGTCACGGTGGCCAACCTGCGGGCGCCGGAGCATCTCGAGATCATCACCCGGGACCCGGAGGGGGACGCTGCCGGGGTGCGGCACGCCGGCGCCATCTTCCTCGGTGATGAATCACCCGAGCCGGTCGGCGACTATATCGCCGGGCCGAGCCACGTGCTGCCGACCGGCGGCACCGCTCGGCACGCCTCGCCGCTTGGCGTGTACGACTTCGTGCGGCGGACCAGCATGATCCGCTACACCCGCGATCGGCTGAACAACGACGCCGCCCGGATCATCGCGCTGGCAGAGGCGGAGGGGCTGTACGGGCATGCGGAGGCAATACGGGTACGGGTGGGATCGTACTAGGGACGATCGGCAGGTCGTCCCTACTGGTGCCATGCTAGATTGACCGCATGACGACGCCCCCCTGCGCCCACGTGGATCGCCGCCTGTCCGGCCCGCCAGTGACCCGGCTATGGGTCATCTTCGGGCTGACCGCGCTGTTCATGCTGGTGGAGGTCGTGGGAGGGTGGCTGTCAGGCTCGCTGGCGCTGCTCGCCGATGCGGGGCACATGCTCACCGATGTCGGGGCGATCGGCCTCACCCTGCTGACCGCGGGGATCGCGCGGCGGCCTGCCAACCAGACCAAGACCTACGGCTATCTCCGCTGGGAGATCCTCGCCGCGCTGGTCAACGGGGCGCTGCTCTTCGGCATCGCCGCGATGGTGGTGTACGAGGCGATTCAGCGGATCAACCACCCCGAGCCGATCAAGGGGGGGCTCTTTCTGGCGGTGGCCGTCGCCGGGCTGGTCGTGAACGGCATCTCGCTCTGGCTGCTCCACGGGGCGCACCGCGAGCACCACAACACCCGCGGCGCCTATCTCCACATCCTCGGTGACCTCCTCGGCGCG
Organism: Gemmatimonadota bacterium; assembly: GCA_039930625.1. Classification (GTDB taxonomy): domain Bacteria; phylum Gemmatimonadota; class Gemmatimonadetes; order Gemmatimonadales; family GWC2-71-9; genus JADJOM01. The sequence goes on from JBDTTN010000368.1 coordinate 3,141, forward strand.
GCGGGCGCGGTGGTCGCCGCGGGAATTGTGCTCACCACCGGCTGGACCCTGGCCGACCCGATCCTCTCCGTGGCCGTATCCATCCTGATTCTGGTCGGCGCCTGGCGACTGGTCCGGGAGAGCACCGATATCCTGCTCGACGCGGTCCCGTCTCATATCGTACTCGGAGAAGTGGAACGCCGGATGCTGGCGGTCCCCGGAGTAGATGCCGTGCACGACCTCCACGTCTGGACTGTGACCAGCGGTATGGTGGCGATGAGCGGGCACGCGCTGGTTCCGGACCTGGCGGTCCATCCGGGGGTGCTGGAGGCCATCCGTGAGGCGCTGGGCGGGCTCGGTATCGGGCACGTCACGATCCAGCTGGAGACCCGTGCCGGCTGCGTGGAAGAGGCCCGGGATGGCCAGCTTGTGGTGGAGCACGACCACGTCGGGCACACCCACTGACCGCAGCGGTTTTCCCGCCCTTGCTCCGTTACTCCAGTCTGTCTATATATGCCGCCCGGTGACCCGGGGTGGACCGGCGGTCCGTCGGCTCG
>JBDTTN010000369.1:0-3672 GCA_039930625.1 Gemmatimonadota bacterium
TGGAGCCGAAGCTCGTTCGGGGAACGAGCCGCAAGCAGCTGGTACACGTTGATCGCCTCCGCCAGATGACCCTGGCGGACATACAGCTCGGCCATGCTCTCTGTCAGCACTGGCGCAGGCTCCATCAGACCCGATTCCACTGCCGCGGGCTCGGCGGACGCGGCGGTCTCCTCCGAGATCCGCCGCCGGGGCGGCTCGGGAGCGGCGGAATCGTCAGGGAAGATGAGCTTCAGGTCGTGCTCGTGCTCCACCGGCTCGGGCGCCGCCGCCGCCGGGGACTCGTCTGCGAGAGCGATGCCGTCCGCCGGCTCCGGAGCGGTGCCCGCTTCCGCGAGCATCTCGAGCAGCGAGCTGGATGGCTCCGCCGGTTCAGCCTCCAGCTCGGCGAGCATCGGCTCCGCTTCATACTCAGGCTCCTCGGCGAGCATCGGCTCCGGATCCGTATCGACCAGCTCCAGCGGCTCGACGGGGACTTCGGTCGGAAGTTCCTGAGTCGGCATGATCGTGATGGCCGCGAATCCCGTCGTGACAACCTTGCTGAATGGACGCGGCTCGTCTTCCAGCGCGATCGTCGGCTCGGGCTCAGGCTCCACCTCGGCGACCGGCTCGGGCTCCGAAGCGCGTGCTGCACTCCGCAGCAGTTCGTCGGCCCCGCTGGGCGTCTGGTACTCGGTGCCGCCAGCCGACGACAGCGACAATTCATTGGAGGCGTCCGCCACCTGGAATTCAGATTCGCCTGGGGCCAGGTCGAGCAACGCCAGGCTGTCATCCGGAGTCTGGAATTCGGTGGCGCTGGAGGGACGCAGGTCGATCGGTCCCGAATCCGCCTCTCCGATTGCGTACACATCGGCACTCTCGGCCCGATCATGCCCAAGCTCGGCGGAAGCGGCGAGTTCGGCCGCACTGTCCGCAGGCGCTTCGGCCGGCTCTGCCGCAGTGACCTCTTCGAGGTCCATCAACTCCACCCGATCGGGCTCCACCGCCGCCGCGGGCGGCAGCGCCGTGAGCGCCAGCTCGGTGGCCGGCTCGGGGGTGAGCGCCGGCAGTCCCATCGGAACGGTGCGGGCGAGGGGTACGTCGAACTGACTGAAGTGGGCGTCGACCAGGGCGTCGGCATCCTCGAGGACGTGGACCTTTTCGGCCGGGACCTCGACGGTGGGAACTTCGGCTGCGACGGGCGGCGGGGCGTTGCGCGAGACGAGCGGGAGCGCCTCGGTGATTTCCTCGAGGCGGCTCGGCGTCGGAGCCTGCCCCTCCGCCTGGGTCAGCGGCGCCGTCATGGCGGCTCCGGCGGCTTCCCGGGCGGAGTCGACACGACCGAGCTGATCGCGCGCCTCATCGTTGCTGGGGTCCACCGAGATCAGCCGAGAGAGCCAGCTGGCCGCCTCCATGAGCCGGCCCTGACGCTCGGTGATGTCCGCGAGCGCCTTCAGCGCGATGACGTTTTCCTGGTCCAGGTCGAGGACGTGATTGAATGCGGCTTCGGCGGGTCCATCTTCCCGGAGATCCAGGCAACAGCGCCCCAGTACGATGTTGCCGGGGATGTGGTCGGGGTGCAGCTCCAGCCCCTGACGGAGGACGTCGCGGGCGAGCAGATGATCCCCATGCTTGCGCAGTACCTCAGCGTACGGCGCAAAAACGGTCCCCTTGGGATTCTCCTTCCAACGGCGCTCGAGCTTCTCGATCTCGCTGTTTGGTGGCATCCCCGGCCCTGTGCGTAAGTTGTTGTGGCGATTGAATAAACATTAGAGGGACCACCGGGTCGTGTCAACGGGTCAGAGACCGGATCGGCTTGAGATTCTGCGTTGCCCGGCTTAGACTTACGCCTCTTTTCCCGCCGTCCCCTCAGCCGCAGGGCAGTTCCAATATGATGCAAGTCTTCCGCAGCATCGCCGGCAAGGTCGCCGCCGTCGTGTTCGCCGTGCTGATGCTCGTCTTCCTCTGGACCAGCGTGGACTGGCGCCAGGTGTCAGGCGGGTCCCGCTCCAGCGTGGGCGAGATCAACGGCCAGAAGATTCCCCTCCGGAACTACCAGCAGATGGTGCAGGGGGCGATGGAACAGCGTCAGCGCCAACTCGGGCACGCGCTCAGCGCCGAAGAGGTGGAGGAGGTCCGGAACTCGGTCTGGAACGACCTGATCCAGCAGCAGAGCCTGGAGACCGAGTACACGGGCCGCGGCATCGAGGTCACGGCGGACGAGATCGCCGCCGCCATTCAGGACAATCCGCCGCCCGAGTTTCTGCAGCAGCCCGACTTCCAGACCGACGGCAAGTTCGATCTTTCCAAGTACCAGCGCTGGCTCCGTTCCAGCGCCGCGGGACAGGTCGTCCCCCTGCTGGAGTCGCAGTACAGCGAGCAGATCCGGCAGTCCAAGCTGTTCCGGGTCGTGACGGGCGACGTCTACCTCTCCGACGCCGCGCTGTGGCAGACGTGGCGCGACAACAATGAGAAGGTCTCGATCGAGCTGACGGCGATCCTGCCCCGCGCCGCCGTACCGGATTCGGCGGTGACTCTGACCGACTCCGAGATCCGGAAGTACTACGACGATCACCGGGACGAGTTCAAGCGGCCCGCGACCGCCTATCTCAGCTATGTCGAGATCATCCGCGCGGCCGATGCCAGCGACTCCGCCACCGCCCGCCAGCGGGCCGCGGATCTCCGCAAGGAGATCCTCGCCGGAGCGCCCTTCGCTGAAGTCGCCAAGCGCGAATCGGCCGACTCCGCCTCGGCGCAGAAGGGCGGCGACCTGGGCGAGTTCGGCAAGGGCGCGATGGATCCGGCCTTCGAGCGGGCGGCGTTCAGCCTCCCCATCGGCACCATCTCCGAGCCGGTTCTCTCCGCCTTCGGGTACCACCTGATCAAAGTTGCCAAGCGCACCGGCGCAAAGGTGCAGGCGAGCCATATCCTGATTCCGGTCGAAATCGCCGGAGCACATCGCGACCAGCTCGACGCCCGCGCCGACAGCCTGGAGTCCCTCGGCGCCGAGAAGCTCGACCCCAGCGCGCTGGACTCCGCCGCGAAGACCCTGGGTCTCCGGCTCGGGAAGACCAACCCGGTCCAGAAGGGCACCCGGGTGCAGGTCGGGCTGCAGGTCATTCCGGATGCCGGCGTGTGGGCCTTCGAGGCCAAGGTCGGCGAAACCGGCCGCATCGTGGAGGTCTCGTACGCCTACTTCCTGTTCCGTCTCGACAGTCTCCACGCCGAAGGGGTGCCACCCTTCGAGTCGATCAAGGGGGCCGTCACCATCGCCGCGCGAGACAAAAAGAAGGTGGAAGCTGCCAAGGGCGTAGCCACCGATCTGGTGAAGCGGATGGGCGAGGGCAGCACCCTCACACAGGCCGCGACGGCGCTCAAACTGCCCCACCAGGAGTTCCCGCCGTTCACCCGTACCAACCCGCCCTTCCCCAGCCCTCGGGTGGTGGGGACCGCATTCGGTCTCGCCGCGGGAAAGACCAGCGGGATCATCGACACGGACGATGGGCTGTACGTCCTCCGCGTCATCAAGCACGAGCCTGCGGACTCTGCGGAGTTCGTGAAGCAGATCGACGACTTCCGGGCCAAGCAGATCCGGCTTGCACGTCAGGACCGGGTCCGCAACTACCTCGACGCGCTCCGGACCTCTGCGAAGGTCGAGGATCGGCGGGCCCAGATCTTCCGCACCGACGCGCAGGC
>JBDTTN010000370.1:0-3653 GCA_039930625.1 Gemmatimonadota bacterium
GGGATCTGCAGGATCTTGCCAAAGTTATCCAGCGAGACCTCGGTCTCCCGGTAGACGTTGATGATGTTGCCCAGCTCCTGCAGCGGCCCGAAGATGAAGAAGGAATAGATGAAGAGCGAGAAGAACTGCCCAACGGTGATCTGCTGGGCGTAGATGAGGTACATCATCACGAAGAGGATCGTGGTCCGCAGGAAGTTGACCACCGTCCCCTGGATGAAGCTCAGGCTGCGGATGTACTTCACCTTCTTGAGCTCGAGCTTGAGAATCTTGGCGGTGGTGCCGTTGAGCCGGGCAATCTCCTGCTGCGACAGCCCCAGGCTCTTCACCAGTTCGATGTTGCGGAGTGATTCCGTCGTCGCTCCCGCCAGCGCGGTCGTCTCGGCGACGATGGTCTTCTGGACCGTTTTGACCTTGCGGCTCAGGGTTGAGCTCACCCAGGCGATGATCGGGATGGTGGCGAAATAGATCGGCGCGATCACCCAGTGCACGCTGATCGCGTAGATGGTCACGAAGATGATGCCGACCAGCGTGGTGAACAGGATGTTGATCGAGGCACTGATCAGCTTCTCGACATCGGACCGAACCTTCTGCAGTACGCCGAGTGTCTGACCGCTTCGCTGATCCTCGAAGACCGCGTAGGGCAGCTCCAGCGAATGCGCCAGGCCGTCGGAATACATCCGCGCCCCGACCTGCTGGGTGATGAGATTGATGAAATAGTCCTGGAAGTTCTTCGCGACTCGAGAAACGAAGGCCGCGCCGACCGCCAGGCAGAGCAGCAGCCCCACGCCCTTGGTGAAGGCCATGGCATCGTTCCCGGGATGCAGCGCATAGCCGTCAATCACCCGCCGCACGATCAGCGGATCGAGCAGGGAGAAGACCTGGTTGATGGCCGCGAGCACCAGCGCCAGCAGGACCAGTCTCCAGTACTGGCGAAGATAGGAGAGCAGCAATTTCATCGGAGCGCCGCGATCAGGGCCTTCATGAACGCAGGGAGGTCGGCCGGAGTGCGGGACGAGATCAGGTTGCCGTCGACCACCACAGCGCTGTCCTCCCAGTGCATCCCGGCGTTGACGAGGTCGTCACGGATGGCACCCACGCTGGTGCCGTGCCGCCCCCGGACGATCCCGGCGGAGATCGGCACCCAGCCGGCGTGACAGATGAAGGCGACCGGCTTGCCCGCGTCGAAGATTTCCCTGGTGAGCGAGAGCACCTTGGCGTAGCGGCGCAGAGTGTCCGGCGCGTATCCGCCGGGAATCACCAGCCCGTCGAAGTCCTTGGCATGCAGCTCATCCACGTGGGCGTCGACGGTGACCGGATACGACCCGCGCTTGCCATGGTAGGTCTTCTCGCCGACGCCGCCGACCACGGTCGTCGCGCCCTCCTCCTCCAGCCGGATCTTGGGGTACCAGAGCTCGAGCTCCTCGTAGAAGTTCGCCGCGAAGATCAGGATGCGTTTGCCGGAGAGGGACATGGGGTTGTGATACCGTCGTAGGATGAAGCCTGGTGTATGTCGAGTCGTGCGTGCTGCGTCAGTAGCGGCGGAGCGACGCTCCGCCGCTCGGATCACCTTTCCGTTCGCCGCTCCTGGAACCAGCGGGTGATCCGCACGATGACCCATCGTGGCGAAATGCGGATACCGAATATCAACAGCTTGTTGGCGATGCCCGGAACGACAATCGCCTTGCCCCGCATCATGCCCCGGTAGCCGGCGAGCGCGACCGGTTCGACCGCCATGACGTTCGGCGAATTGAACAGGTTCGAATCGCCCAGACCCGCTTCGGCCGCGAAACCGGTGCGGGTCGGTCCGGGGCAGAGCGCGGTCACCGTGATGCCGGTGCTCGCGAGTTCATTGCCGATCGCCTCGGAAAACGAAACCACGAAGGCCTTGGTCGCATAATAGACCGCCATCAGCGGTCCCGGCGCAAAGCCCGCGGTCGAACCCACGTTGAGGATACGGCCCTTCCGCTGCGTCACCATCCGCGGCAACGTCAGCCGAGTCAATTCAATGAGCGCCGTGACGTTGACCTGGATCATCTGCAGCTGCCTGGCCAGATCGGCGCGGCCGAAGAGCCCCCAGTCACCGAAGCCGGCGTTGTTCACCAGCACGTCGACGCCCAGGCCGCGCGCGGCGACCTCGTCCATGATCGTCTGCGGCGCAGCGGCGTCCGCAAGATCGGCGACGATGATCTCCGTGCGCACTCCGTACATTCCCGAGAGATACTTTCCCAGCTCCTCGAGCTTGGGGCCGTTGCGGGCGACGAGAATAAGGTCGTGCCCGCCCTTGGCGCAGAGCCGGGCGAGTTCCAGCCCGATGCCACCCGACGCACCGGTGATCAGCGCGACGGGCCGTGGGGCGGCGCTCATGGGATCCTGCCTGCCTGCCGCAGTTGTGCCAGCACCTGGTCCACCGGCAACGCATACACCCGATACCCGTCGGCGCCGGTCATCGTCTCAGCGGCGACCATCGCGTTGACGATCGCTTCCTCGGTTGCGTCGATCGTCGCTTCGAAGAGCGGATTGATCTGGTCGTTCGGCAGCATCTTGAGGGTCACCACCGAGTCGGGATTCGCCGCGCCGGGATTGGCGGTCGAGAAGGCGAGGTAGATGTCGCCCGATGAGTCGCCGCCGATTCCTCCCATCCGTCCGATGCCGAGGCCGACGCGCTTGGCGAGTCGCTTGAGCTGGTGCGGCAGGAGCGGTGCATCGGTCGCCACCACCACGATGATCGAACCCAGCTCCTCGCGCGCCGCGGACGGCCCGGTCCCGGTCGGCTTGGCGTCGCAACGCGGAACCTCGCGCTGCCACGATTCGGAGGGATTGTCGATCGTCAGGCACTGCTCCGCGCCAACGATGCGCGGCCCGACCGGCACCCCCGCAATGCTGAGTCGGCGCCGGCCTCCGTAGTTGCACTGCACCAGCACGCCGACGGTGTAGCCGCCGCTCGTCGCAGCGAGCCGGCGCGACGACGTGCCGATACCGCCCTTGAACGAATGACAGACCATGCCGGTGCCGCCACCCACGTTTCCTTCGGCCACCGGACCGGTCCGCGCGCCGTCGAGAGCCTGAAAGGCGTGCTCCTTCCGGACGTGCATGCCCTTGATGTCGTTCAGGCCGCCGTCATACGTCTCGGCCACTACCGGGAGTGCCCACAGGAAGTCATCGTACTTGCGTCCGATCGCCCACTCGATCACGGCATCCCGGACGATTCCCACGGAAAGGGTATTGGTGATCATCACCGGTCCCCACAGGAATCCTGACTCCTCCAGCCAGGTGGTGCCGGTCATCTCGCCGTTGCCGTTCAGGGTCCACCAGGCCCCCATCACCGGATCGCTGCTGTTCTTGCCCCGAGGCAACACCGCAGTCACCCCGGTGCGGACAGGTCCCCGTCCAACCACCATCCGTCCGTCGCCACGGATCAGGGTGACCTGACCGACCTCAATGCCGGCGACGTCGGTGATGGCGTTCAGCGGGCCGGTACTCCCATTGAAGGGAATGCCGAGTTCGCGCGCGCGCGGCTTCTGCTGCGCGCCGGCCGCCGCGGCGAGAGTGACCAGCAGGGCGAGGCCGGGAATCAGGCGCATGGTGGCAGTGGGCATGAGGTTGCTGTAAGCTATATGCCGACGCGCTCCGCGATACCCTCCCGCCGCCGAGCC
>JBDTTN010000371.1:0-3647 GCA_039930625.1 Gemmatimonadota bacterium
GCGAAGTCCACGACCTCCGGCCCGAAGACCTTGCCGAGCTTGAGGGTCCAGTGCTTGATGTGCTCGCGCAGCCGGTTGGTGGCCGGGCTGGCGGCGATGGTGCCAAGGGTCTTGCTGATCGCGCCGACGTTGGGCGAGATCGACATGCCGTTGTCGTTGACGATGAGGATGACATCGCGAGCCGAATGCCCGGCATTGTTCATCCCCTCGTAGGAGAGCCCGCAGGTGAGCGCCCCGTCGCCGACGACGGCGATGACCTTGTTGGTGCCGCCCTGGAGGTCCCGCGCGGTGGCCATGCCGAGCGCCGCGGACATCGCCGTCCCCGCGTGGCCGGCGCCAAAGGCGTCGTACTCGCTCTCGGAGCGCTTGAGGAAGCCGGAGATGCCACCGGTCTGGCGCAGGGTGGGAAAGGCAGTGTTCCGACCGGTGAGCAGCTTCCAGGCGTAGGCCTGATGGCCCACATCCCATACGACCTTGTCGCCGGGGAGGTCGAACTCGTACAGCAGCGCAATCGACAGCTCCACCACGCCGAGACTGGCACCGATGTGACCGCCGGTCTGGGAGACGCAGTCGATCAGCCGCTCGCGGATTTCCTGGGCCAGCTGCGGGAGCTGCTCCCGCGGCACCCGTTTGAGGTCCGCCGGGGACTGGATGCTGTCGAGGAGACTCATGGTCGGTCAACCCTGGTTAATGGCGGCTGCCTTACAGCGGCAGCCGCGTTACGACTCTCGACTCACAATATAGTGGGCCAGCGCCCCCAGGGACGTCGTCGGTACGCCCGCCTGCTCGAGGTTTCGGATGGCGTGGCTCGCCAGGGCCGCAGCCTCCGACCGGGCCCGGTCGATGCCCAGCACGCTCACGTAGGTGGACTTGGCGAGGGCGGCGTCCCGGCCGGCCGTCTTCCCAAGTTGCGCGCTGGTCGCGGTCACGTCCAGCACGTCGTCCGCGATCTGAAATGCCAGGCCGATCTCGTGACCGTAGCTGGCGAACGCCTCGATGGCGGGCTCGGGGGCCTCCGCGGCCATCCCTCCGAGGACGCAGGCAGCCCGGATGAGCGCGCCGGTCTTGCCCCGGTGCACGGCGATCAGGCCGTCGTGGTCGAGTGTCTTCCGCTCCGCCTCGAGGTCGAGCCACTGGCCGCCGACCATCCCCTCGATGCCGCCCGATTCGAACAGCTCCCGCGCCATGCGGCCGAGCTGCTCGGACGAGAGTACCAGATCCTTGGCGGCCTGGGAGAGCACCAGGGCAGCGACCGGGACCAGCAGGAAACCGACGCGGGTCGCGGTGGGGACATCGAAGGCGCGATGGGTGGTGGCCCGGCCGCGGCGCAGGTCGTCGTCGTCCATGCAGGGGAGATCGTCGTGCACCAGCGAGTAGGTGTGCACCGTCTCCACGGCCGCCGCTACAGCGGCAATCGCGGGCGATATGCCGCCGACCGAGCGATAGGCGGAGAGGACCAGCGCGGCGCGGACCCGCTTGCCCGGCGTGGTGAGCGAGTAGCCCAGCGCCTCGCCGGTGCGGCCCGGAACGATCGTCTGGACCTTTTCGCTCCACGCCTCGAGCAGCCCATCGACCCGTTCGCGCGCTTCCTGAAGGATCAGGGCGACGTCAGGTCCCACCGTCCAGCTCCTCCGTCCGCAGCGTGCCTTCGGCGTCCTCGAGCACCTTCTTGACTCGAGCTTCCGCTTCCGTCAGGCGGTCGCGGGCGCTGCGCAGGCGACCGACCCCCTCCTCGAACAGCACCAGCGACTGGTCGAGATCGCCATCCTCGCGCTCCAGCTGCCGCACAATCTCCTCCAGCCTGCGGAGATCCTCCGCGAGGGAGGCCCGAGTGGCCGGCGCCTCCTTCGACTCCTTGCGGGGCGGCGTCACGAAGCAGCCTCCACCCGAGCCGGGACGCTGCCGTCGGTGACGCGAAGGGTGAACGGAAGTCCGGGGGTGAAGTCGGCGCGGCGTCGGAGCACCCGTCCGGTATCATCCTGGGCGACGCTGTAGCCGCGCTCCAGTACCTTGAGCGGAGAGAGGGCATCGAGCTGGGCGGTGAGTCGTTCGAGATCCCGCCGGGGAACCTCCAGGCGCCGGGTGAGCGCGACCTCGAGACGATCCGCGCTCCGCGCCAGGCGTTCCCGCGCGAGCCGGGTCCCGCGGCCGAGCGCGTTGCCGAGCCGCATGCCGAGTCCGGCGACCTGGCGGGCGAGGTCGGCGCGGTCGGCGACGGCGAGTTCGATCGCCGCGGAAGGGGTGGCGGCGCGTACATCGGCGACGAGATCGGTGAACGAGACGTCGGTCTCGTGGCCGACCGCGGAGACCGTCGGCACCGTCACCGCCGCCAGTGCTCGACAGACCGCCTCGTGGTTGAACACCGCGAGATCCTCCTTCGAGCCGCCGCCGCGGGCGAGGATGCAGAGGTCGATCGCCGGCAATCGATTCACGATGCCCAGCGCACGAACCACTTCGGCCGGCGCGTCGGCGCCCTGCACCCTGGTACCGATCACCAGCAGCTCGACCGCGGGCCAGCGTTTGCGGGTGACAGTGATGATGTCGCGCAGCGCGGCGCCGTCGAGGCTGGTCACCACGGCAATGCGCTCCGGCAGCGCCGGCAGCGCCCGCTTCCGCGTTGGATCGAAGAGTCCATCCTTCTCCAGCGCCTTGCGGATCCGCTCCAGTTCAAGCTGGGCCTGCCCCACCTGGTCGGTGACCAGGAATTCGGTGACGGTGAGGCGGAACTCGCCCCGCTCCTCCCAGACAGTCGGGGTGCCGAACACAAATATCTGGGTACCCTCAGGCGGCTGGGCCTTTACCCGGGCGGAGTGGGTCCGCCACATCACGCAGCGGATCTGCGCCTCGGCGTCGCGAATGGTGAAGTACCAGTGGCCGCTCTGATAGGCCTTGAGGCCGGTGAGTTCGCCGCGGATCCAGAGCGGACCGATCCCTCCCTCCAGAACCCGCCGCGCCGCCTTGGCGAGCAGCGATGGCGTCCAGGGGGCGTCGGATTGGGAGAAGAGGTCGGGGTTGGTCATTGGGCGATTGGGCGATTGGGCGATCTGGCGATTAGGCGATTGGGCGATCTGGCGATTGGGCCATCTGGCGATTGGGCGATTGGGCGATTGGGCGGTTAGGCGATTGGATGGTCGGATGGGCGGAAGGCCCCAGCTCAAATCGCCCAATGACCCAATCACCCAATCGCCTGCTCACATCCGCTGCTTCATCGCCTGGAGGGTGTTGGCCATCAGCATGGCGATGGTCATCGGGCCGACGCCGCCGGGCACCGGCGTAATCGCGGACGCGAGTTCGGCGCACTCCGCGAAGGCCACGTCTCCCGTCAGGCGGTAGCCCTTGGGCACCGAGGCGTCGTCCACCCGGTTGATCCCCACGTCGATGATCACCGCGCCGGGCTTTACCATTTCTCGTTTCACAAATTCCGGCTTGCCGATCGCCGCGATCAGGATGTCGGCGCCTCGGCAGACCGCGGGGAGATCGCGGGTCCGGGAGTGACAGACGGTGACGGTGGCATCGCCGCCGGGGCCCTGCTGGATGAGCAGGTTCGCCATCGGCTTGCCAACTATGGTGCTGCGGCCGACCACGACGGCGTGGGCGCCCTTGGTCTCGATCCCATTGCGAAGCAGCATCTGGATCACGCCCCACGG
>JBDTTN010000372.1:0-3642 GCA_039930625.1 Gemmatimonadota bacterium
TGCACGCCGCCGTCGAGGCGGCCGCGCAGGCGCAGCCGGAGTGGTGGCGGATCCCCAGCGTCGAAAAGGCGAAGCTGCTGCATGAAGTCGCCCATCGGATCCGGGCCGCGGAGCGGGAACTGTCCACCCTGCTCTGCCGAGAGACCGGCAAGCCGCTCATTGAGGCGGTGGACTGCATCGACTGGGTGGCGGCGGCCTTTGACTACTACGCCGAGGTCGGCCGGCAGAGCTACGGGAATTCGGTGCCGCCGGTGGCGCCGCACCAGCTCAATTTCACCATCAAGGAACCGTTCGGCGTGGTGGCGGCGATCGTGCCGTTCAACTTCCCGCTGCTCCTCATGGCGTGGAAGGTTGCGCCGGCGCTGATGGCGGGGAACACCCTGGTCTGCAAGCCGCCGCACCAGAACCCGCTCTCGAGTCTGCAGCTGGCGCACTGCTTCGACGGACTTCCGCCCGGCGTGGTCAACATGATCACTGGCGGGCCGGAGACGGGCGAGGCACTCGTTCGCCATCCGAAGGTGGATCTCATCGCCTTTACCGGCTCGGTGGCCGCGGGACGGAAGATTGCCGCACTCGCCGGGGCCGAACTCAAGAAGGTCAATCTCGAACTGGGCAGCGTCGATCCCTTCATCGTCTTCGGCGACGCCGATCTCGATGTCGCCGTTCCCGGCGTCGCCTGGGCTCGGCTCCTCAACGCCGGTCAGGTCTGCACCTCGTCCAAGCGGATCTATCTGCTCGAATCGATCGCCGAAGAGTTCACCCGCCGGCTGCTCGCCCATGTGCCGACGCTCCGGCTCGGTGACCCGATGCAGCCGGACACGGACATCGGCCCGCTCATCTCTCGTGAGGCACTGGAGCGGGTGGAGCAGCAGGTCTCCGCCGCGATGCGGGAAGGAGCACGGGTACTGCTCGGCGGCCAGCGGGCGGCGCCGAATGGGCTCAAGGGTCACTTCTACCAGCCCACGATTCTGACCAACGTAAAGCACGGCTCGCTGCCGACCCGCGAGGAGATCTTCGGACCGGTCATCTCCCTCACCACCGCGGCGACACCCGACGAGGCGATCGCCATGGCGAACGACTCGAAGTTCGGCCTCGGCGCCTGCATCTACACCAACGATCTCTCGCTGGCTATGCGGGCAATGCAGGGAATCAAGGCGGGGACCTTCTGGATCAACGACCCGCTGAGCGACAACGATGCGGCGCCGTTCGGCGGCATGCGCTGGAGCGGGATCGGACGGGAGCTCGGCGAGGAGGGGCTCGACGCCTTTCGCGAGCCCAAGCACGTGCACCTCGATTATGAGATGGAACGGAAGAGCTGGTGGTATCCGTACGCGAATCGGCGGTTAGGCGGTTAGGCGGTTAGGTGGTTAGGTGGTTAGGTGGTACCAACCGTCCAACCGCCTAACCGTCCAATCGCCCAATCGCCCAATCGCCCTACGCCGTCACCGCCTTCGCAAACTCCTCGAACACCGATATGTAGAGATCGACGTCGGCATCGCCGTGCTGCACCGACAGCGTCCACTGTTCCTCATCGCCGGGGGTCATGAAGACCCCGCGGTTGAGCAGCCAGGGATACGATGCGGCGAAGAGTTCGGGCCGAGTCTCGAGGAAGTCTCGATAGTTGGTCAACGCCGTCGGACGATACGAGACGCACCCCTTGGCGCCGAGGTCCACCGTATGCGCAGGAAGGTGATACTTGTCGATCACCTTCTGGCAGCCGCCGGCAAGCCGGACTCCGAGCCGAGTGAAGTGGGTGTAGGCTGAAGGAGTGAGGATCTCGCGCAGGGTGACGAGACCGACGTGGGCCACGAGCGGGTTCCCGTTGTAGGTTCCCATCTGCGAGACGCCCTTCTCGATCAGCCGCATCAGGTCCTCGCGCCCACCAAAGGCAGCGCCGGGGAGGCCGCCGGCGATCGCCTTGGCGAGGCAGACCAGGTCCGGCTGGACGCCGAACCGCTCGGTGGCGCCGCCGGCAGCGATCGTGACGCCGGTCTTGACCTCATCGTAGATGAAGACCACGCCGAACTTGGTGCACAGCTCCCGGACTCTCTGCAGGTAGCCCGGCTGCGGCTGCACGATGCCGATGTTCATCATCGACGGTTCCATGATCAGGCAGGCGATGTCGCTCCCCTTGTCCTCCAGCAGCTGCTCCAGGGCGGCCGCGTCGTTGAAGGGCACCACCTCGATATACTTGGCCGCGTCCTTGACCAGCCCCCGCGACACCGGGGCCTTGGCGGGCCGCTCGCGGCCGCCCATCGTGTCGGCGTTGGGCAGCACCGAGAACATCACCGCATCATGGTGCCCATGGTACGACCCTTCGATCTTGCAGATGACGTCGCGACCGGTGGCGGCGCGGGCCACCCGGATCGCATCCATGGTGGCCTCGGTGCCCGAATTGGTGAACCGGATCATGTCGAGATGAAAGCGCCGGCAGATCTCCTCGCCGTACTCCACCGCCTCCTCGGTGGTTACCGCGAAGTGGGTCCCCCGGCTCGCCGCCTCCCGGCAGGCCTCCACGATCCGTGGGTGGGCGTGACCGACCACCATCGCGCCGAAGCCGCCGTGGAAGTCGACATATTCGGTCCCGTCCTGGTCCCAGACATGGCTCCCCTTCCCGTGAGAGACATAAATGGGATAGGGGGAACCTTTCTGGAACGACGAGACCACCCCGAATGGCAGGGTGCGGGTGGCCCGTTCATACAGCCGGGCGGAAGCGGGGGTGCGGGCGAGAAGCCTTTGCGTCTCGGTCTCACCGAGCTGATGAGCCCGGGTGAGCAGACGGTCAAGCCCCGCCGGCTCCTGTGACGGAATTGTGGCGGTCATTTGATTGTCGGTTTTGAGTGGGACGGGTCGCTGGGTGTTATCGATCGCTGCGGGTAGACTCACGGCTGTGCGCCGAGGCTGGGGGCATAGTGGGCTCCGGGACGCAGGTTGTCAACTCTCCGTTTGTGCTGCACATTGGGCCGGTAGCCCCGCACACCCTCAACCCCTGAGGCCGCCCCGGATGGAAGCAGTCATCACCCTCGATCACGTCAGCAAGCATTTCGGCGACTACATCGCCGTCCATGAGGCGCACTTCACGATCGGCAAAGGCGAGTTCTTCTCGATGCTCGGCCCCTCCGGCTGCGGCAAGACCACGACTCTGAGAATGATCGCCGGCTTCGAGCAGCCCAGCGGCGGCCACATCCTGCTCGAGGGAGAGGACGTCTCGACCACACCACCATATCGCCGCAACGTCAACACCGTCTTCCAGCACTACGCCCTGTTTCCGCACATGTCGGTGCGCGACAACGTGGCGTTCGGCCCGCGGAGCAAGAAGCTGCCGGAACCGGAGGTCGCCAAGCGGGTGGGAGAGCTGCTCAAGGTGGTGCGGCTGGACACCTTTGCCGACCGCAAGCCGGCCCAGCTCTCCGGCGGCCAGCAGCAGCGGGTGGCGCTGGCGCGCGCCCTCGTGAATTACCCCAGCGCCCTGCTGCTGGACGAACCGCTCGGCGCCCTGGACCTCAAGCTGCGTCAGGCGATGCAGATCGAACTGAAGCGGATCCAGCGCGAGGTCGGCATCACCTTCATTTACGTGACGCACGACCAGGAGGAAGCGCTGACGATGTCGGACCGCATCGCGGTGATGAATGAGGGACGGGT
>JBDTTN010000373.1:0-3640 GCA_039930625.1 Gemmatimonadota bacterium
TCGAGCGGCCTGGTGAACATCGCCAGCTCGCCGGAGGGAGTCGTGGGCCACTCGGAGCGGGGACGGTCGCGATAGAGCTCGACACCGTTGCCGTCGGGATCGCGGAGGTACAGTGCTTCGCTCACTCCGTGATCGCTCGCTCCATCGAGCGGGATTCCGGCCGCGAGCAGGCGCCGCAGTGCGTCCGCCAGTGTGGCGCGGTCGGGGTAGAGGATCGCCACGTGGTACAGTCCGGTCGAGCCCGCTGGCGGAGGAGATCCTCCCTCACTCTCCCAGGTATTCAGGCCGATGTGGTGGTGATACCCCCCGGCACTCAGGAATGCCGCGGACGAACCGAAGCGCTGGGTGAGCGTGAACCCCAGCACGCCGCGATAGAACTCCAGGGATCGCTGCAGATCGGCCACCTTGAGGTGCACGTGCCCGATGCCGACCTGCGGGTGAATCGAAGAGTCCGTCATGGCAAATCGCTCCGTGTCAGGCGATCGCGGCCAGGGCCGCCGCCGCTACCTGTCCGTCCTCCGTGGATGTCATGCCGCTGATGCCGATCGCACCGAGCAGATGACCGTCCACCACGATCGGTACGCCACCCTCCAGGGCCAGCGCACCGGGGACGGTGAGCAGAGCATGGCGTCCCCCGGCGATGCCATCCTCCAGGGCTTTGGTGGGGCGCTTGAGCCGGGCTGCGGTCCGCGCCTTGGCAACCGCGATGTCCTGACTCGCGGCCTGGGTGCCGTCGAGACAGTGAAACAGGATGAGCCCGCCGCTTGGATCGACCAGCGCAATCGCGACCGTCCACTTGTGCCGGAGCGCTTCGGCCTCGGCCGCGGCCGCCAGGCGCTTGGCGCCCTCCAGGGTCAGCACGCGGGTCTCGCGAAACAGCGCCATGAGGAGCGGGGTCGGGGGTTGGGTCTGCGGGGACCACGGAACCTAATCGGCCCCCGCGCGGGGCACGACACCCACTGATGCGGGTTGCCGCTGGCGCTCAGTCGTTCGGAGCCGGGGTGATGCACGATCGGGACCGAGGTGGCGGAGAGTCAGCTCCCACGGGGAGGCGCGGAAGGAATCAGGAGCGCAGCTGCGGCCGCTGCCACGGCGGCTACCAGGCCCATGATCAGTCCCGGCCCGCCGAACCCGAACCTGAGCCCCGCGAGGGCTGCCACGGCGGAAGGGGCGCTGCCGAATACCAGCAGAGTGCCAAGGATCGTTGCGAGCGTCCCGAGGAGGGTCAGGCTCTTTATGAGGGTGGAGGCTTGCGGGCCCGCCAGCGTAAGGATCAGCATGGCGAGGAAGCTCAGCCAGGCGCCGCCTTGCAGCGCCGGGTAGGCGTATGTCAGGCGCTGGAAGCGCGATTCGGCGCCGGTTGCTGGCTGACAGAGCGGATCGGTTCCGTGGAGCGGAAACCAGCGACAGCTGGCGAGTGCCGAGCCGTCGGCGGCGCTGTGGGAGATTCCAATGGGGGAGAGCCGGAACCGGGTACCATCGGAGCCGACTCCTTCGCCCCATCCGCGCGTGGACGCCTGATGGGAGCAGAGCGCGGCTGTCAGCAGAAGCAGCAGCGCGGGCAGCCGGTTTGTTGCAGGGCTCATGAGGCGGGTCGCCTCAGAACTCACGTTTCTTCATGTCCTTGAAGAGGCGGGTCGTCTCGTTGTCCTGCTCCGGCGGGCGCTGCCGAAGAGTGCTGTCGTACTGGGCGTCGCGGTCCTTCCGCGGGGGCGCGGCCTTGCCGGCGACCTTCTTGAGCAGTTTGGCCAGCTTCTGCTCTTCGCGCTTGGACATGAGTGCTCCGACAGCAAATGGGGCTCGAGCGCCGGGCCTGTTCCCGGCAGCAATGCGCCGAAAAGTTAGAAGCCTGTCCCGCGCGGTGGAAGCCTGTGGCGGGAGGCGCTACCCAACCATGAACGTGGTGGGCTCAGGCGAAGGCGTTGGTGTCGAGCCAGCGGCGCAGCCGCGCATCGAGGGTAGGCTCGTCCTGCTCGGGGACCTGGCGGATGGCTTCGCAGCGGCGCAGCCCGCTCATGAGGTACCACATCGCGGCGCCACCGGTGTTCTCCGGGTCGGCGTCGCCGTCGTAGGTGACGAAATGAAATTCGCGGCCACGATGGAACACACGGTGCTGATCGACACGGAGCCGGGTCATCGAGTCTCGCTGAGGGAAATTCCGCCGGCGGAAGGCCGGGGCTGCTTACGCGGAAATGCCGCGTAAGGTGGCGGCGGAATATACCCCTGTGGCGGCTCCCTCAGTGATCCTGTGGCCGCCACAGGGCCGCTCAGTTCGGCTTCCGTCCGCCCGAGGGACCGCCGCCGCCGCTCGGCCGCCGCGGCGGGTGGCCGCGGCCGCGATCGGACGAACCGCCCGGCCCGCCCGAACGGGAGTTCGACGGCGATCCGCCGCGCCGCGGGTTGGCCTGGGCATCGTGGGCGCCACGCCGCTCCAGCTTGGCCTTGGCGCGGGCCCGCTCGTCCGCCTTGCGCGCCCGGATCGCGGCGATCCGTTCGGCGTGGGGAACTTCCAGCGCGACTTCGGGCTTGGCGGAGTAATCGAAATCGGGCACGGTGACCCGCGGCAGCCGCTTGCCGATAGCCCGCTCAATGTTGCGGAGATCGCCCTCTTCCTGCGGTGAATAGAAGGTGAAGGCATCCCCCTTCATCTCGGCGCGCGCGGTTCGGCCGACCCGATGGATGTAGTCGTCGGGCACCGCCGGCACGTCGAAGTTGACCACGTGGCCCAACTCCTCGACATCGATGCCCCGGGCCGCGATATCGGTCGCCACGAGGACCCGATACTTGCCGCTCTTGAAGCCGGCCAGCGCCTCGGTCCGCTGCGGCATCGAGCGATTCCCGTGGATGCGCTCCGCCTTGATGCCGTGACGGACCAGGTACTTCATCAACCGATCAGCGCGGTGCTTGGTGCGGGTGAAGACCAGCGCCTCCTGCATCTCACCACGCTCGAGCAGCGCCAGGAAGAGTGCGGACTTGAGCTCCTGGGACACCGGATACACCGCCTGGGTGATGCCGACGGCTGGGGCCGCCTGGCGCGCCAGGTTGATGGTGACGGGGTCGCGAAGCATTTCGCGGGTCAGCGCCGCGATCGGTGGCGGCATCGTCGCGCTGAAGAACAGGGTCTGACGCTTCGGGGGCAGGTGCCGCAGGATCTTCTTGATCTCCGGCAGGAAGCCCATGTCAAGCATCCGGTCGGCCTCATCCAGCACCAGGAACTCGATTCCCGGGAGCTTTGCGTAGGGCGAGCGGAAGTGATCGAGCAGCCGGCCGGGCGTCGCGATCAGCACGTCCACTCCCACCCGGAAGGCATGCTCCTGGGGGCCCATGCCGAGGCCCCCGACCACCACGGCGCCGGTGATCGGCGTGTGGACGGCGAGGTCGCGCAACACCTCGTGGATCTGCGAGGCGAGTTCCCGGGTCGGGGTCAGGATCAGCGCGCGGGTGGTGCCGCGGGGCCGTCCGATCAGCTTGTGGATGATTGGCAGCAGAAAGGCGGCAGTCTTGCCGCTGCCGGTCATTGCGCAGGCGAGGACGTCTCTGCCGTCGAGGGCGGGCGGGATGGCGTCGGCCTGAATCGGGGTCGGTCGGGCGAAACCCAGCTCCTTGAGGCCGGTGAGGAGATTGGGATGGAGCTTCAGAC
>JBDTTN010000374.1:0-3631 GCA_039930625.1 Gemmatimonadota bacterium
GCTGCTCCGGCCCGGTCGTACCTACAGCGACGCGGTCGATGCCTTCGCCCCCTACGACCGGATTCAGGACCGCAATCCGGAACTGCGTCAGGATGTAGCGAAGCTCATTCGTCAGGCGGCGGCGCTCCGCATCCCCGCCTACATTCTCGTGAACAACCGCGCCGAGGGGAGCGCGCCCTTGACGATCGCGGCGATCGCCGCCCTGCTCGACGATGCGGCTCCCACCAACGCCTGAGGGCGACCATCGCGGTCGCCCTCTCATGATTCAATCCAGATCAACCAACCCGCGGCGAGTCCCGTCGTTCAGGCACCCTGAGGAGCGCGCCGAGTTGTTCCCCGGCGCTTGACCGCGGGCCGCCGCTTGCGTGGCCCGTCGTGCTGAGAGCTCTGGGCCAGCGCGTGGGCCGCGGCGGCGAGGCGAATCGCGCGGGAGGCCGCCTGGCTGCCATGAATCGAAGCTTCCACCCAGCGCCCGAACGGGGCCCGCTCGCTGGTGAGGAATGGCCGCGCGGCGCGGGTGTCGAGTACATCCTGCCGCTCGGACTCGGGCAGTTTCAGCACGATCGCCTCATCAAAGAGGAAGGCGAACATGCGAGCGTGGGTGAAGAAGGCCTCAGCGCCGAACATCCGTTTGGTCGACACCTCAGGCATCGCCTGGAGTGCCGCCTCGACGACTTCGTATGCATCACTCCGCATGCGCGCCACAGCGATGACTCCCGCTTCAAGGTACCCCGAGAAAGGGGTGGCAAACGTACCACTCGCGGGTGCGGCGCGCTAGAAGTTGGTCTCCCGAAGAGTGACCGTAAGCCGCCAGACCCGTTCACCTGAAGGTGGCAGGTTCGGGGCCATACCCGGGATCGCAGCGGCCTCGTCCAGCTGTGTCGGGGCGGCGAGACAGGGCTCAATCGCAAGATTTACGTAGGTCTCCCCCGCTGGCCCCCATCCGGCAAAGTTGAGCCAGAGCGTCACGAACGGGATCTCGCTCGCATCCCAATGGAGTTCAAGCGTTTCCCCGCGGGTCGGGTCGGTGACTCTGGCCAGCCCGTCCGCGGCGGACTCCATGAACAGATTCATCGCCCATCCCCCGGTCTCCGGCACGACGAGACCCGTCCCGCCGTCAAGCGGCCACGTCACAATGTCGCCGGTCGCGAGATCGTGGCGCCCGTGCACCCCACCGACTCGGGCGCGCGACACTCCCGGCAGCTCCAGGAGAGTGCCGGGCTGAATCGCGAGCAGCGGATGTGCGGCCCAGAGGTAGGAAAAAGGCGCTGCGCCAACCGAGCGCAGGCGGTAGTCGAAGTGAATCGCCGCTCCGTCGAGCGTGACCTCGCGCTGGAATTCCGCAGGGACGGTGCGGCACCGGGTGACGCTGCGCCAGGTGGTCACCGCGTCGTTCGCGAGCAGATCGTGCTGCCACTCGGCGCACCACAGTTCGCCATGATCAGGCAGCAACAGCGCGGGGGCGGCACCGGGCATCGCGCAGGGACCGACGGTGGGGAAGCATTCATCCCAGCCGCCACTGTCGTAGCGATCGATGTAGGCGGTGGTTGATGCCGGCAGCTCAATCGGCGGTACCGCGAACGGCAGCACCGGATTGCGCCACAGCCACTCCCTGCCGTTGCGCCGGCGGAGGTGGGTGATTCGCGCACCGACGCCGGGCAGCGCGAGCAGCTCGAGTTCGTCGTTGTAGAGGGAGAGTCCCGGCAATCCGGCGACCGTGGTCTGGCGGTAGGGCATCGGTCGGAGCGACGGAGACCGCGCGCCGCGCGGTCCCAGCGGCGATCAGCCTGGCAGGTCCGGCTCAACGCCGGCCACGGCACAGAGCCGCAGAATCGTTTCGCCGATCTTGTTGTTGGGCGTCGAGGCCCCGGCGGTGATCCCGATCCGGGTGGCGCCGGCGAGCCAGCCATCCTCCTGCTGTTCGGGGAGCTTGATGCCGGGCTGATGCCGAAGGCTGCCGGTGGTCACGTCGATCGCGGCGGCATCCTCGATATGGTAGGTCCGTACGCCGTGCTCGCGGCAGAGCGCGGCCAGGTGCGTGGTGTTGCTCGAGTTGTAACCGCCGACCACGATCATCAGATCGAGCGGCTCCTCCAGCAGGGTCACCACCGCGTCCTGTCGCTCCTGGGTGGCGGAGCAGATCGTGTCGAAGGTGCGGAAATGCTCCGCGATCGCTGCCTCACCGTAGCGGCGGACCACGCTGTGCCGAACCTCATTGGCGATCGCCAGCGACTCCCCGGAGAGCATCGTGGTCTGGTTGGCGAGCCCCACACGCATCAGGTCGCGCTCGAAGCTGAACCCATCCGACATCGCATGCGCGAAGCGCTGCTGCAGCTTCGCCGCCTCGCCCCGCCCCTCGATGTAATCGCAGATCAGCCGCGCTTCGGCCATGTCGAAGACGACGAGATAGTGGCCGCCGGGAGACTTGGTGACCTGGCTCGCGGTGGCGCGGGTCTCCTCGTGGTAGTACTTGCCATGGATCAGCGCGGTATAGCCGTCGCGCGCGTAGCTCTCCACCCGCTTCCAGACGTTCAGCACCGAACCACAGGTGGTGTCCACCAGCACCGCCCCCAGCGCGCGCAGCCGCTGGAAATCCGCGACGGTCACCCCGAAGGCCGGCATGATCACCACATCATCGGGGTTTATCGGCGAGAAATCGAAACTGCCATCGGTCGCCCGGGCGAGGATCGTGATCCCCATCGCGGTGAGCTTGGCGTTCACGTGCGGGTTGTGGATGATCTCGCCAACGAGAAAGAGACGCTTGTCGGGGAACTTGGTGCGTGTCTCGTAGGCGTACTCTACCGCCCGATCGACCCCGTAGCAGAAGCCGAACTCCCGCGCGAGGCGGAAGCTCAGAGGGCCGGCCGTCAGGCGGTAGCCATTCTCGCGCAGCGCATCCACCACGGCGCTCGAATAGTCCGAGGTCAGCTGCCCCTCGATCGCGGCCTTCAGCCCGAAACCCTTCCGGTAGTAGGTCGATGTCATGGCTGAAAGCTACTGCCTCGGCGCGGTGCCCGGCAGCGAGTCGGCAGCACACACTCCGGGCCGCAGCCCCGTCGCGTGGCCGGTGACCCGGGTGGTATCGTTGGCGTCGAGCGAGCGGAGCCGGAAGCTGAACGAGGCGTCGTAGCGATCACCATTCCGGGCGAGTTTAAGCGCGCCCGAATCACTCTGCAGCCCGACGAGCTTCTGATCGGTATACCAGCGCGCGACACCGGCTGCGCCAGGGCGACGAGCCGTGTCGATCCCCGGATCGAACGCCGGATAGCCTCCGGCCACTAATGAATCCACTGGATAGAGCACGAGCCCGAAGCCCATATCCTCGCGTACCGCCGTCACCTCGAGGCGGCCCGACCCGGGACACCAGGTCGCTTTGGCGGGAGCGGCGAACGATTGCGGGTCCTTTGACTTCTCCCTCCCCCCTTCCGCTTCCTTATATGTCACCTCAATCCGCGCGCCTCCCGAGACCCGGTCACATCCGGCCGCGAGGGTAACGAGAGCGGCGAGGATGGTCAGGCGCACGAGGGACCGGCCGATTGCCAGGTGGACGAGCATGGGCCGGGAACCTAGGGACAATTTCCCGCGTGGGGAAGCCCGGCGAGGCGTGCCGTCCGCCGGAGCGCGCCGCGCT
>JBDTTN010000375.1:0-3617 GCA_039930625.1 Gemmatimonadota bacterium
ATGCTCGCGGCCTACACGATCAACGCCGCCTTTGCCACGCGGCTCGAGCGGGAGACCGGCTCGCTGGAGCCGGGCAAGGCCGCCGATCTGATCATTCTCGACCGGAACCTCTTCTCCCTGCCGCCGTCCGAAATCCAGCGGGCGCACGTCCTGCTCACGATGCTCGACGGGCAGGCGGTGTATCGCGACACGACCTTCCTCAAGGACTGAGGAGAATCGGGAGCCTGTGACGAAGCGCCTGCAGGTCTATCAGACCGCCGAGATCACCGTCACCTTTGATCCGAACCTCTGCATGCATGCGGCGGAGTGCGTGCGCGGGCTACCGACGGTGTTCGATACTTCGCGCGCCGACTGGGTGCACCCCGATGCGGCGCCCGCCGCCGAGGTGGCGGGCGTCGTCGCCCGGTGCCCGAGCGGAGCGCTGCAGGCGATCCGGCCGGGCGTTGCGCCCCCGGGTTCATCCTCGAGTGGCGGAGTGACGGTGCGGATCCAGGGCGACGGCCCGGCGCTGGTGCGCGGCGGGGTCACCCTGGAACTGCCCTCGGGCGAGATGATTGCCAAGACCTCGTTTGCCATCTGCCGCTGCGGCGGTACCCGTGAGTCTCCCTTCTGCGACGGAAGCCACGCCCGCATCGGCTTCCGCAGGCGGCCCGCGCCATGACCACGCATGATCCAGCCGCCCTCGACGGGATCGGCCAGATCGCCATCACGGTGCACGACCTGCCGCGCGCCGTGCGGTTCTACCGCGACGTGCTCGGTCTGCACTTTCTCTTCGAGGTGCCCAGCCTCGCCTTCTTCGACGCGGGCGGAGTGCGCCTGATGCTCGGCGTGCCGGAGGATCCGAAGTTCGATCATCCGGCGTCGATCCTCTACTATCGTGTGGGGGACATCCACGCGGCGACCCAGCGCATCAAGGCGAGCGGCGCCATGCTGCAGAGCGAGCCGCACCTCATCGCCAAGATGCCGGATCATGAGCTGTGGATGGCGTTTCTGGAGGACAGCGAAGGGAACACGGTGGGACTGATGAGCGAGGTCCACTAGCCGCGGCGGCACGCCTCCAGCTCGAATCGATTGTCGTAGTAGGCGTGGCCGCCGCGGAGGCGCGCCGCCAGACTGGCGCCGAGATAGACCACCGGAAAGCAGACGCCCCAGCGTTCGTATTGGTGAACATGGACCCGCTCGTGGGCGCGGGTCCGCTCCAGCTCCTCCCGCGTCTGCGCCAGCACCACGTGACCCAGAGTGATCGCCGCGATGGACATCGGCGGATAGACCCGCGCGAGCAGGAATGGCAGGAATCCTCCGCAGCCCTCCAGCACACCCTCCCGCAGCTCCGCGCTCCCGCCGCTCAGCCGGGCCAGGAGCGCGACAATCGCCGCCGGCGCCGAGACAGGCAGTACCCAGAGATACCGCAGCGCGGTCGGCAAGGTCGAGCTGTCCTCACCCCGCTGCGGGTGTGGCGCGCCGCGCCGCGTCGAGGTGCTCGGCGAGATTCGAGGTGCGGATGCGGTGGTGTGAGGTGTGCCAGACAGCATCGGTGCCGCGGAGCAGGATGACCTGTGGCGAAGCATGCGGGACGCCGAGGATTCGGGCGAGATCGGTGGAGAGGGCGTGCTGCCGGACGACATCGAGCCGGTAGATCGGCAGCTCCGGTTGCTGCAGCGCGAAGCTTTCCAGCTCTTCCGCCGCCAGGAGCGACACGCCGCATCGCGGGCTGTGCTTGTACAGGAGCGTCAGTTCTCCTCGGGGCAGCGTATTCAGCCAGGCGGTTGCGGTGTCGGCGGTGATGGCGGCAAGCGCCATCAGAAGGATACGGTGATCGACTGCGCGCCGGCCAGATTGGTCTTGCAGAAGGTCTTGCCCGGGGGCACGGCGCAGTACGCGAGGGCATAGACCGAGCCGGCGTGCTGAAAATTGGTGTCGATGCTCCAGGTGACGTTTGTCAGGCCGTTGGCATCGGTGATATTCGGGAGCGGCGAGGTGATCTGACCGACCTCGACCTGCAGCGTGACGCCGACACCCTGGTGCGGCGTGGTGCTGCCGGTGTCGACGACGCCAAGCGTCAGGGCGGTGACGTAGGGCGTGACACCGTTGCCGCCCGAGTTGGTGTTGCTGATGACCGAGATCTTGTAGGGCGAGGCGGACTGGGTCTCGCTCGTCGAACCACCGCAGGCGGCAAGCGTGACAGCGGCGATGAGCAGCGATAGGCGACGCATGTGATCCTCGGTGAGATGGCAACTTCGGCGGCTGACTGGGCCACCGACACGTTGGAACAATGCGCGGTATTGGGAGGGTTGGGAAGAGGCGCGGGGTGGCCGAATTTCGTCCGGGCGCTCCAGCTCAGCTTCGGCCCTTCGGGCGCTTGCGGTTCTTGCGCCGGGCCACGTCGATCGCCTTCTCGGCCCAGGGACGAAGGCTCTCGGGATCGTCGAGCAGTTCGTCCGGCACCCGGTAGTACTGCATCACCTCGCCCCCTTCGCCGAACGGCTGAAAGGGTCCCATACCGCGGGCTTCGAAGTCGGGGCGATTGGTGTCGTCCACCTTGAAGTAGAGCAGATCATCATCGGCCAGCGCAAAGAAGAGCGGTCCGGAATAAATCCCCAGCCCACCGAACATGCTGCGGCCCCGGATCCCCGTTGCGACCCGGCCCAGCTGTTCCAGCACCCAGGTTCGATAGCTGTCGCTGACCGCCATCAGGCTTGCCCCTCAGGGCGCAGTTCCTTCACGTAGTGCATGGTCTCCTCGCCGTAACCCAGCCGCTGATACAGCCCGCGCGCGCGGCTGTTCGTGGCGAAGACGTTCAGGGTCATCCGTGGATAGCCGAGCCCGATCGCCCACTGCTCCGCTGCGGCCATGAGGCGCCGCGCCAGCCCCTGGCCTTCCGCCGCCGGGGCGAGAGTCAGCACCTCCACGTGGCCGTGCCGCTCGCCGGTGAAGTAGTCGGTCTTCGTGGACGAGAAGACGTAACCTAGCAGCCCGCCAGCATCGTTGACGGCGACGAGAATGCAGCTGCTCCCGTCCGGACGGTGCAGCGCTTCAACCAGGATGTGATGATCGGCGGTGGCGATCTCGTGGGCAGTGCGCCAGGCGGGCACGGGAAAGTCGGCGAGACGCGGCGTGAGTGCGAGCAGAGCGGCTTCCTCGGAGGGAAGCGCCGGGCGGATGGTCGCCATCGGGTTGTTCGGGGCGGCCCCGTGAAGCGCTGAGGAGTCCAGCGTCAGTGTCCGAAGCTGCTGAGCTCGACCTCGGCGTGCTCGAGCCAGGCGAGTGAACGCGGTGCCAGGTCGAGGGCCGCGGTCACTGCCCCTACGGCCTGGGGCGGCACCCAGGTCACCAGGTAACTCCGGTTCGCCTCCTCGATGTACGCGGACCAGCTATCCCAGGGCGGCGCATCGTGGGTGTCGAAGTAGCCATCGCTCGCCGCGCGGGCGGCGCCGCGCGAGTGAGGCGGGGTGGGGAAGTACACCAGCAGCAGGCCGCCGCCGAGTGGGTTCTGAGCGCGGCGCCAGCTGCGCCCCAGGGCATGCAGCCGGGCGCTGGCGACGGCGTGCACCGTTTCGGGCCAGGGCGCGGCGGCCGGCGGCGCGAGCGCGGGAGTCCTCAGCGATTCTGCCAGCGGG
>JBDTTN010000376.1:0-3607 GCA_039930625.1 Gemmatimonadota bacterium
TGAACGCCACACCTGCCAGCAGCCGAGCGGCCTCCCGGATCGATTCAAGGGAGACCGCTGTTGCGACAGATGCGGAGGGCGGGTTCATCGCGCGAACCTACGTCCGGATCCGGGGCGGGGCAATATCACTCGGGCGCCTCGGCGTCCGCGACCTCGCCCTCGACTGCTTCATCGTCCTCCTTCACCACCCGCGCCACGTCCACCACCGTGTCGCCGGCGTCGAGATTGATCACCTTCACCCCCTGGGTGTTGCGGCCGATGGTGCGAATGCCTTCCACCGGCTGGCGGATGATGACGCCGTGCTTGGTGATCAGCATCAGCTCGTTGTCAGGCTGGACCTCCATCAGCGCCACCAGGGCGCCGGTGCGGTCGGTACGCTTGAGGGTGATGATCCCCTTGCCGCCGCGCTTCTGCACCCGGTAGTCGGACAGCTCGGATCGCTTGCCGTAGCCCTTCTCGCTCACCACCAGCAGCGTGGCGTCCCGGCGAATGATGACCATGCCGATGACCCGGTCTTCGCGGTCGAGTTCGATCCCCTTCACTCCCGTGGCGACCCGGCCCATCTCGCGCACGTCGCCCTGGTGGAAACGGATGCTCATGCCGTCCGCCGTGGCGAGCACGATGTCGCTCGCCTCATCGCAGAGCTGCACGTCGATCAGCTCGTCGGCCTCCTCGATATTGATGGCGCGGATGCCGGTGCTGCGCACGTTGCCATACTCGGCCAGGCTGGTCTTCTTCACCGTGCCCTTGCTGGTGGCGAAGATCAGGCCCTTGTCGGCCGAGAATTCGCGCACCGCCACCGTGGCGGCAACCCGCTCGTTCGGCTTGATCGCAATGCAGTTGACCACGGGCTTGCCCCGGCTGGCGCGGCCCCCCTGCGGGATCTCGTGCACCTTGAGCCAGTACAGCTGGCCGGTATTGGTGAAGAACATCAGGTAGTCGTGGGTGCTCGCGATGAAGAGGTGCTCGATCCAGTCCTCTTCCTTCGTCGTCGCACCCTGCAGTCCGCGGCCGCCGCGCCGCTGCCGGCGGTAGGTGCTCACCGCGATCCGCTTGATGTAGCCGGTGTGGGAGATCGTGATGACCATGTCCTCTTCGGCGATCAGATCCTCCACCGAGAAGTCGGTCTGGTCCGCCAGGATCTCCGTGCGCCGGTCGTCGCCGTACTTTTTGGCGACCTCGTCCATCTCCTCCTTGAGGATCTTCATCCGCCGCGGCTTGGAGGCGAGGATGCTCTTCAGCTCCTTGATGATCGCCTGGACTTCCTTGAGTTCCGCCTCCAGCTTCTCGATCTCGAGGCCGGTGAGCTTGGCGAGCCGCATGTTGAGGATCGCGTCGCTCTGTTTCTCGGAGAGGCCGAACCGCTTGCGGAGCGCGGCATCAGCGGAGGGCACGTCCTCCGACTCCCGGATGATCTTGACCACTTCGTCGATATTGTCGACGGCGATCTTGAGCCCCTCGAGGATGTGCTCCCGGGCCTGCGCCGCTTCGAGGTCGAACTGGGTCCGGCGGACCACCACCTCGTGCCGGTGCTCGATGAAGCGCACCAGCACTTCCTTCAGGTTCATGATCTTCGGCGCGCCCCGGTCCAGGGCCAGCATGATCACGCCGAAGGTGGTCTGCATCGCGGTGTGCTTGTAGAGCTGGTTCAGCACCACGTTGGGGATCGCATCGCGCTTGAGGTCCACGACGATCCGCATACCGTCCTTGTCGGACTCGTCGTTCACCCCGCTGATGCCCTCGATCTTCTTCTCCACCGCCAGCTCGGCGATCGCCTTGACCAGGTTCTCCTTGTTCACCTGGTAGGGGATCTCGGTCACCACGATCTGGCTGCGGCCGCTCGACTCCTTCTCCTCGATCTGGGCCCGGGCCCGCACCTGGATCCGGCCGCGGCCGGTCTCATAGGCTTCCTTGATGCCCTGGCGGCCATAGATGTACGCGCCAGTGGGGAAATCGGGCCCGGTGATGATCTTGGCCAGTTCGGGGATCGTCGCCTCAGGGGAGTCGATCAGATGCTGCACCGCCTTCGCCACCTCGCGCAGATTGTGCGGCGGGATGTTGGTCGCCATGCCGACGGCGATGCCGCTCGACCCGTTGATGAGCAGGTTCGGCACCATCGACGGCAGGACGGTCGGCTCCTTGAGCCGGTCATCGAAGTTCGGCTGGTAATCGACGGTATTCTTGTCGATGTCCTCCAGCATCGTGATGGCGATGCTGGTGAGCCGGGCCTCGGTGTACCGGTAGGCCGCCGCGGGATCGCCATCCACCGAGCCGAAGTTGCCCTGCCCGTCGATCAACGGATAGCGCAGGGAGAATTCCTGCACCATGCGGACCAGAGCGTCGTAGACCGAGCTGTCGCCGTGCGGGTGGTACTTGCCTAACACATCACCGACGACGGTCGCCGACTTCTTGTAGGGACGGCCGGGCACCAGGCCCAGCTCGTTCATCGCGTACAGGATGCGGCGATGCACCGGCTTGAGGCCGTCGCGCACGTCAGGCAGCGCGCGCGACACGATGACGCTCATCGAATAATTGATGAACGACTGCTGCATCTCCTCTTCAATGAGGCGCGGCAGGATCCGTTCGCTCTGCGAGGGGCCGGTCATGCGGGTCCGTGGTGTGGGGCGTTGTGGGCAACCCGCGGGGTCGCCCGTACGATGCTGCCGCGCAGGGGCGACCCACCAGGTCGCCCATTCTTCGATCGGTTCCGGGGCCGTTGGGCAGCCCGAGGGACCGGGCAATATAGCCGTATCCGGGCCGCCAAGGCAACCGCGAACCTGCACCGCAAGTCTTTCAGGGCCAGATACTTAGGAGTTGGTACCGGACCCGGCCCCAGCCATACCGGCGCCGCCCCCCACCCGCGACCTTTCAGCCCCGGAACCAGGCAAGCAACCCTTCCCCCGCCGGCCGCGTCAGAGTGGCGTTGCATCGGCCGATCAACGCAGTGAACCACGGAGTGCCGTGACCGAACACGACCTCATCGCCCGCGTCATCGCGGGGGATCCGGGGGCGGAACGCGCCCTCTACGATCGCTACGTCGACCAGGTCTGGCGCATGACCTATCGCTTCGCCGGGGATGGGGACCGCGCCGCCGACTGGACCCAGGAGACCTTCATCCGGGTCTTCCAGCGGCTCCGTGACTTCCGTGCGGAGTCCAAACTCGGCACCTGGATCGGGTCCATCGCCGTCTCGGTCTCCCTCAGCGGACTCCGGACCAACCGGCGCCACGCCGAGCGGCGGGAACCGATCGAGGCGGGCGGTGAAATCGCCGCCAGGGAGAATCGCCACGACGGCGACCTTACCGACAAGCTCAAGCGGGCCATCGAACAGCTGGCCGAAGGCTATCGCTCGGTGTTGGTGCTGCACGATGTAGAGGGATACACCCACGAGGAGATCGGCGAGATGCTGGGTGTGACGGCGGGGACCTCCAAGGCGCAGCTCTCCCGCGCCCGGGCCCGCCTCCGGCAATCACTCTCGGCATTCGCCTGAACGGCAGGAGCAGACCATGACTGACGACGAACTCGATCCCGCCCTCCGCGAGCAACTCCGCGGCTATCACCAGCCTCCCGCGACGCCCCGGGATGCCATCTGGGCGCGGATTCAGGCG
>JBDTTN010000377.1:0-3607 GCA_039930625.1 Gemmatimonadota bacterium
CCGATAGATTCCACCCGCGCCCTCCTTATATATCCTGAACCCTGCCCCGCCCATGCCCCACAACCTCCGCAGCCGTACCGTCACCCAGGGCGTTCAGCGCGCCCCGAATCGCGCCATGCTCCGCGCGGTGGGCTTCGGCGAGGGCGATTTCGAGAAGCCGATCGTCGGCGTGGCCAACGGCTACAGTACCATCACACCGTGCAACGCCGGGCTCGATGTCCTCGCGCGCAGAGCTGAGGCGGCAATCCGGGAAGCCGGCGGCATGCCGCAACTCTTCGGCACTATCACCGTGAGCGACGGCATCTCGATGGGCACCGAGGGGATGAAATTCTCTCTCGTCTCCCGCGAGGTCATCGCCGACTCCATCGAGACAGCGGTCAGTGCCGAAAGCATGGACGGTGTGATCGCGATCGGCGGCTGTGACAAGAACATGCCCGGCGCGATGATCGCCCTCGCACGGATGAACATCCCGGGCATCTTCGTCTACGGCGGGACCATCAAGCCCGGGCACCTGGACGGCGAGGACCTCACTATCGTCAGCGCCTTTGAAGCGGTCGGCCAGTTCAGTGCCGGAAGGATCGACGCCGAACGGCTGCACGCCGTCGAGTGCAACTCCTGCCCGGGCGCCGGATCCTGCGGCGGGATGTACACCGCGAACACGATGTCATCGGCGATCGAAGCGATGGGGATGAGCCTCAAGGGCTCCTCCACCATGGCCGCGGAAGATGGTGAGAAGGCCGAAAGCGCCGCGCAGTCGGCGACGGTGCTCCTGGATGCGGTGCGGTCCCAGCGCCTGCCCCGGCAGATCATGACCCGGAAAGCGTTCGAGAATGCCATCGCGGTCGTGATGGCGACCGGTGGCTCCACCAATGCGGTCCTGCATCTGCTGGCGATGGCGCACGCCGCCGGCGTTCCGCTCGTGCTGGACGACTTCGAGGCGATCCGCGCCCGGGTGCCCGTCCTCTGCGACCTCAAGCCATCCGGCCGCTACGTCATCACCGACCTGCACCGGGTCGGTGGCATCGCGCAGGTCATGAAGATGCTGCTGGAGCACGGGCTGCTGCACGGCGAGTGCCTGACAATCACCGGCGAGACGATCACCGAATGGCTGCGCGAGGTTCCCGTCGCACCGCCCGCGGGACAGGATGTCATCCGTCCCTGGAACCGGCCGATCTACCCCCAGGGGCACCTCGCGATCATGCGCGGCAACCTCGCGGAGGAAGGCGGCGTCGCCAAGATCACCGGGGTGAAGACCCCCCGCATGACCGGGCCTGCCCGGGTGTTCGACTCCGAAGAGGAGTGTCTGGCGGCCATTCTCGAGCGGCGGATCCGCCCCGGAGATGTCCTGGTCATCCGCTACGAGGGACCGAAGGGCGGGCCCGGGATGCGCGAGATGCTCTCGCCTACCTCGGCCATCATCGGTGCCGGACTCGGCGACTCGGTCGGGCTGATCACCGATGGCCGCTTCTCCGGCGGCACCTACGGGATGGTGGTCGGTCATGTCGCACCGGAGGCGGCGGTGGGTGGCACCATCGGCCTGGTCCACGAGAACGACAGCATCACCATCGACTCCGAACGCCGGCTGCTGCAGCTCGACGTGGACGATGCGGAGTTGGCCCGGCGCCGGGCGGCGTGGCGCCCTCGGCCCTCGAAGTACACCACCGGCGTCCTCGCCAAGTACGCCCGCCTCGTCTCGAGCGCCAGCCTCGGCGCCGTCACCGACCTCTTCTGAGACCCGGCAACAGCGGCAATCAGGAGCGGTGGCCCCTTCCCTGAGCGGGAGCCGGCGACACCCCCGAAACAAACCGGCCCCCGGTGCGTCAGGTCTCCGCTCATCGGAGACCACGACAGACCGGAGGCCTGCATGCGCTGCCAGCACTGTGAATCGCGTGATGCCCTCGAGCGGGACGGCACCCCCGTTCGCGTCCGACTCTTCGGCGAAATCGAAGGCTGCTTCTGCCCCGAGTGCATCGTGGTGCTGCAGGAGCCGTACAACCGGG
Organism: Gemmatimonadota bacterium; assembly: GCA_039930625.1. GTDB lineage: Bacteria > Gemmatimonadota > Gemmatimonadetes > Gemmatimonadales > GWC2-71-9 > JADJOM01. The sequence continues at coordinate 2,001 of JBDTTN010000377.1, forward strand.
AACTGCGCGCCGACATCGCCAGCCGCGCCCCGGCCCTGACCGACGCCGATCTCGGCGCGGTTCCCGATCAGATGCTCAAGTTCACCCTCTGCCTCCCGATTCCGCGACAACTCGCCTAGGCAAGTTGCTGCGCGATCCGCTCGCTCATCGCCCGGGTGCCGAGGACCGCCTCGCCATGCCGGGCGATGTCGCGCGTCCGGGCCCCTTCCGTCAGCACCCTGGCAATTGCCGACTCGATGACGGCCGCAGCCTCGGGAAGCTTGAGCCCATGGCGCAGCAGCATCGCTGCGCTCGCGATGGTGCCGATCGGATTGGCCACATCCTTCCCCGCCAGCGGCGGCGCCGAGCCGTGAATCGGTTCGAAGAGCCCGGGCCCGTCGCCGAGTGAGGCGGAAGGCAGCAGGCCGAGCGACCCGGTGAGCACCGCAGCCTCGTCGCTGAGGATGTCGCCGAACATGTTCTCGGTCAGGAGCACGTCGATCGTCGCCGGATCGCTCACCAGCCGCATCGCCGCGAAATCCACGTAGATGTGCTCGAGCGCCACATCGGGAAAATCGGCGCCGACCTCGGTCACGACCGTTCGCCAGAGCTGGGAGACCTCAAGCACGTTGGCCTTGTCCACCGAGAGCAGCTTCTTGCGGCGTCCGCGAGCCATCCGGAAGGCGAGGCGTGCCACCCGCTCGATCTCCATCCGGGTGTAGCGCAGCGTGTTCACCGCCACCTGGCCGTCGTTGCTGCGCGGCTCGCCGTAGTAGAGTCCGCCGGTCAGCTCCCGGACGATCATCATGTCGGTCCCAGCCAGGCGTTCGGGCCGGACCGGTGAGCCGTCCGCAAGCGCGGGGTGAATCGCCACCGGCCGCAGATTGGCGTAGACACCGAGCAGCGCCCGGAGCGCGAGCAGCCCGGTTTCCGGCTTGAGCTGCCTCGGCGCGCCGTCCAGCGAGGGATCACCGACCGCGCCCAGCAGCACCGCGTCGGCGCGCTGAACCGCCTCACGGGTGACCGGCGGGAAGGGGTCGCCGGCGGCGGCCACGCCCGCGGCGCCCATCGGATACTCCTGCAGGTCAAAGCTGAGGCCGAAACGTGCCCCGGCAGCCTGAAGCACCAAAAGTGCTCCGGCGACGACTTCCGGTCCGATCCCGTCGCCGGGAAGGACCGCGATGCGGGCGTGGGTCATGCTTCGAGCCGGGCGAGCACCGCGGCGCGGCGCCGCTCGAATGCGGCGATCCTGTCCTCGTGCTGCAGCGTACGGCCGATCTCATCCAGCCCCTGCAGCAGCGACTCGCGCCGGTAGCCATCCATCGTGAAGGCCGCACGGAAACCTGCGGCGTCCGTCACCGTGCCCGCGACAAGGTCAACGGTCAAGACATAGGGCCCGCTGGCAGCAGCCTGAAGGCGGAAGAGTTCGCTCATTTCCGCGCCAGTCAGGCGGACCGGCAGAATCCCGTTCTGGCAGCAGTTGGCGTAGAAGATGTCCGCAAAGGACTCACTCACGATCGCCCGGAAGCCGTATTCGCCCAGCGCCCACGGCGCATGCTCCCGCGAGGAGCCACAGCCGAAGTTGGCGCCGGCGAGCAGGATCGTGGCGCCGAGCGCCCTCGGCTGGT
>JBDTTN010000378.1:0-3585 GCA_039930625.1 Gemmatimonadota bacterium
TACCGAGAATCTTAAAACTGGATTTCTCCAGGTTTCTAAGACTCACCGACTCGCCGGACATTCCTCGAGGATGGCGATGAGGTGGTGATGACCGGATGGTGCGAGCGGGAGGGCGCCGTGCGCATCGGGCTGGGCGAATGCCGGGGCAGGCTGCTCCCGGCAACCGACTGACAAGGAGCCATATGGCGGGATCAACCACGGCGGGTGCACCCGAAGGCCTGACCACCACCAGGGCCCCATTCATCGAACGGGCCCAGGCCAACGGCGAGCTGTACATCACCCAGCCCTACGAGCTCTACAGCGCGGAGAATCACGCCACCTGGGGGAGGCTGCTGCAACGGATCCGTCCCCGCTGGGAGCGCTATGCCAACGCACGCTTCCTCGAAGGCATCGAGGCGCTGCACCTCGATCCGGACCACGTCCCGAAGTGCGCTGACATCAACCGGTTCCTGGAGCCGCGCACCGGCTTCAAGGCCAAGCCGGTCAGCGGCTACGTGCCGGCGTACCTCTTCTTCGACTGCCTCAGGCAGCGCGAGTTCCCGACCACTATCACCATCCGGGATGGGTCCTCGCTCGATTACCTCCCCGAGCCCGACATCTTTCACGACATCGCGGGCCACGTCCCCATGCATACCGACCAGGCCTTCGCGGAGGCACTGGTGCGCTTCGGCCGCTTCGCGGAGCGGACCGCCGAGCGGGTGGCAGGGATCCAGAACGCGGACGAGCGGATCCGGGTGCTGACGAGCGTGGTGAAGGGGCTGTCCCGGTTCTTCTGGTTCACCGTGGAGTTCGGGCTGATGCGGCAGCAACCCGATGCGGCGATCGCTCCCGGACAGGTCCGGGTCTATGGCAGCGGCCTGCTCTCCAGTTACGGTGAAATCGCCTACGCGGTGGACTCCCCCCAGGTGCAACGCTTTCCGGCGCAGGTGGAGTGGATCGTCAATCAGGCCTTCGAGATTCATCACTATCAGCCGCTGCTCTACGTCATCGAGGACTTCGAGCACCTCTTCTACCTGGTGCACGATCTCGAGAAGCGGATGGACGCCGGCCTGCTCGACAACCTGCAGCCGGGTGAACCCGACGTGAACGAGGTCGACCTCAAGAGCTTCCTCGACGCCGCGCTGGCCCGCTAGACCGCACCCCGCGTCGTTTCGGCCGTCGCCGCGTTTCCCGGGTGCATTCGCACCCGGACCCCATCCCTATCATCGGGCCATGTCACCTCGGCCCCCGCTGGCTCCGCAGGACTGGACCGACCCGCGTCACCGACTGGGCTTCGCCGGTGAGGAGGAGGCGATCGAATATCTCCTCGCGCGCGGATGGCGGATCGAGGCCCATCGGTTTCGCATCGGCCGCAACGATCTCGACCTGGTGGCGCGCAAGGCCACACTGGTCGCGTTCATCGAGGTGAAGACCCGACGCGGCGCGGAATTCGGACCCGGGCGGCTCTCGATCGGCTGGAAGAAGCGCCGCGCCATCGCGCGAGTCGCCGATGTCTGGCGCCTGCGCTACGGTCGCCCAGGCGATGTCTATCGCTTCGATGTGCTCGAGGTCGCCTCTCGGCCCGGCGGAGCCAGCGCAATCGAACATCTCGCCGACGCCTGGCGTGGCGGAAGCTGGTAGTGCGGTAACAGTGAAGCAAAACGATCCACAAAGTCACTATTGCTTCGGAGCATGTTCGGTTATAGATTCTCTGAAGTAACACAGTGGCTCAAAACAATCCACTCTGATAACAGCGAGTACCAAATGGCCACCGAAGACGTCAAAGAAGCCAAGTTCGACGCCGAACGCCGCAAGGCTCTCAACCTCGCCATCTCGCAGATCGAAAAGCAGCTGGGCAAGGGTTCGATCATGCGGATGGGGTCGGAGACCCCGCGGGTGAAGGTGGCTGCGATCTCCACCGGTGCGATCAACCTCGATGCCGCCATCGGGATCGGTGGCGTCCCCCGGGGCCGCATCACCGAGATCTACGGTCCGGAGTCCTCCGGCAAGACCACCCTCTGTCTCCACCTGGTCGCCAACGTCCAGAAGGGCGGTGGCGTCGCTGCCTACGTGGATGCGGAACACGCCCTGGATGTCGAATACGCGCGGAAGCTCGGCGTGGACGTGGACAACCTGCTGGTCTCCCAGCCGGACACCGGCGAGCAGGCGCTGGAGATCGTCGAAATCCTGGTCCGCTCCGGCGCAGTCGAGCTGATCGTGATCGACTCCGTCGCCGCGCTGGTGCCGAAGGCGGAGATCGAGGGCGAGATGGGGGACAGTCACATGGGCCTCCAGGCCCGGCTGATGAGCCAGGCCCTCCGCAAGCTCGCTGGCGGGATCAACCGCTCGAACTGCGCGGTGGTCTTCATCAATCAGCTGCGCGAGAAGATCGGCGTCATGTTCGGCAACCCGGAGACCACGACCGGCGGCAAGGCGCTCAAGTTCTACGCGTCGCTGCGGCTGGACATCCGTCGGGTCGGGCCGGTGAAGGAGCGGGAAGTCGTGATCGGCAACCACGTGCGGGTGAAGGTGGTCAAGAACAAGTGCGCCCCGCCGTTCAAGCAGGCCGAGTTCGACGTGATGTTCGACGAGGGGATCAGCCATGTGTCGCTGGTGGTCGATATCGCGGCGGAAGCCAACATCATCCAGAAGTCCGGGGCCTGGTATTCCTACGGCGATCAGCGCATCGGTCAGGGCCGCGAGAATGCCAAACTCTTCCTCAAGGACAATCCCGCGCTCTGCGTCGAGGTCGAGGCCAGGGTGAAGGATTTCCTGGGGATGAAGGCTGGCGTGGTCGCCGGGCCTGTGGACGACGAGGAGTAGCGGGTAGCGGCGGGCGTGCCGCCCGCCCCAATCCGAATCCTCATGGCGAGAATCACCGGGCTCGTGCCCGATCCGAAGCGCCCCGGCGCGGTAAGGGTGCTGGTTGATGGTCGCGCCTTCTGCACGGTGCATGAGGACGTGATCACGGCCGGCACCCTCGCCGTGGGCGCCGAGTGGGAGGTGGAGCGGGCCAGCGTGGCGGGTCAGGCCGCGGACGAAGAGGGGGCCTGGCGTGCGCTGCTGCGAGCGCTGGAGCAGCGCAACTTCGCGGTGGTGGAACTTCGTCGCCGGCTGCGGCGGAAGGGGCACACCCCGGAGGCGATCGAGTTCGCGATCGGGCGGGCGCTCGCCGCTCGGCTCCTCGATGACCGGTCCTTCGCCCAGCGCTTCGTCGAGTCGCGCGCCGCCAGGGGTCGCGGCCCATCGCGCCTCCGCCGGGATTTGTCGGCGCTGGGGGTGGATCGAGCCCACATCGAGTCGGCGCTGGCCGCGCACTGGCCGGAACCCGACGATGCGCTCGCGCTCGCATTGGATCTCGCCCGCCGCCGCGCCCGCCAGCGCGCGCCGCTGCCGCGCGAAGTGCAGCGCCGCCGGCTGCTCGCCTATCTCGAACGCCGCGGCTTCTCCGGGCATCGGGTCAGTGAACTGGTCACCAGGGTTCTCCGCGGCGAGCCCGAATCCTGAATTCAGCTCGGTAAGTGTCGGCGCGCCTTGGCCCTAGGCCCGTCCGGCCGGTATATTCCCGGCCTATGAAAGCCGCACAGCTCCGCCGACTCTTTCTCG
>JBDTTN010000379.1:0-3578 GCA_039930625.1 Gemmatimonadota bacterium
GGTGCGACGGCCTAATGCCCATCGCGCACCGGCATCACATGTAGCCGTCGCGCCGGAGCGTCTCGAGACCGCCGCCGTCATCCTTGTCCTGCGCCCGGCCGGAGCGCTCGGCGATGTTGGCGAACTTGCCGGTCTTCAGTTCGACGATGATCTCCTGCACGTTCTTCGCGGTCGACTGGACCGGCGTGGTGCAGGGCCCGCAGCCCAGCGAGCGGTAGCGGATCCCGGTGCCATGATCGTAGTAGAGCGACACCGTCGGGATGTTCTCCCGCTCGATGTACTCCCAGATGTTGAGCTCGGTCCAGTCGAGCAGCGGGTGGATGCGGAGGTGCGTGCCGGGCGCGAACTCGGTCTTGTACTGGTTCCAGAATTCGGGCGGCTGATCGCCGACGTCCCAGGACGACTGCTGGTTGCGGGGCGAGAAGTAGCGCTCCTTCGAGCGGCTGCCCTCCTCGTCCGCACGGGCCCCCACGATGACACCGGTGTAGGGCTCGGTGTTCTTGTCGACCTCGTAGGTCTTCTTGGCGTGATTGAACTTGAACCGGGGCCACTCGCCGGACAGGGTCTTCTTGAGGGCCTCGGTCTTGAGCGCGCCGCAGCAGGCGATGCGGTCGATCGTCCCGTCGGGAAAGGTCTTCTTCTCCTGCAGCGCCTGGATGTTCTGCCCGTAGATCAAGTTGAGGTTCCACTCCGCCGCGAACCGGTCGCGGTAGCTGATCATCTCCGGGATCTTGAACGAGGTGTCGATGTGCACCAGCGGGAACGGCACATGGCCGTAGAACGCCTTCCGCGCGAGCCAGAGGAGCACCGTGCTGTCCTTGCCGATCGACCAGAGCATGCACAGGCTCTTGAAGTTGGCGTAGGCCTCACGGAAGATGTGGACGCTCTTGGCTTCGAGTTGTTCGATGTGATCCATGTCCTACTCCGTAGTCCGCGACACGTGTCCCAGCACTCGGGCCACCGCATCGGCAATCGAAAGGTGAGTCGTATCTATCGTCAGCTCGGGCGCGGCCGGCGCCTCGTAGGGATCATCCAGCCCGGTGAAGTTCTTGATCTGTCCTGCCTGCGCCTTGGCGTAGAGCCCCTTCACATCCCGCTTGGCGCACTCCGCGAAGGGCGTGGACACGTACACCTCCACGAAATTCCGGCAGAGCTCACGCACGAAACGGCGCGATTCCTCGTACGGCGAGACCAGTGACGCCACGACGGTGACGCCGTGCCGCTCGAGCCGGCTCGCCACCCAGCCAATGCGGCGGATGTGCGCATCCCGTTCCGGGCGGGTGAAGCCGGTGGCCGGAAAGATGTCCCGGATCGCATCGCCATCGAGGTATTCCACCTGCCGCCCCTCCGCCTCCAGCGCGGTGACCACGTCGCGCGCGATGGTGCTCTTGCCCGACCCCGAGAGCCCGGTGAACCAGAGGACCATTCCCTCGCCGCTCGCGGTGTCGAGATTGCTGTCGCTCAGTCCCAGGACGAAGCCCTGGTTCTTGAGCTCCGGCTGATTGTACACCAGCTCGGAAATCCGCGGCTTGAGTTCGCCCGAGTTGCGGAAGATGCAGTCGCCCGCGGCGACGTCCCACTCCATGGTGGGCCCGAGCCGGGGATAGATGTCGGCCTTGCCTTCAGCCACCCAGCAGAACTTAAGGGAGCTGCCTGCCGGCACCCGTTCCGCTACCGGGATCGTCTGCAGATATGCCTCAAGCTCCTTGGACGGATGCGAGCGACTCTCCGCGACCCTGAGCGCATGTTGCGGCAGCGGTGGCCGCGACGTAATGCGTACCGGCGCACCGCCCGCGTCCCGCTTCCAGCTCCCCAGCCCCTGCCCCGCGTAATACAGCAGGTCGAGCGCCGGTGCGTAGATCACGCCGAGTACCGGCACACCGGCTTCAATAAGCGCGATGTTCACGGTGAATTCGCCGTTGCGCTGGATGAACTCCTTCGTCCCATCGAGCGGGTCCACCAGCCAGAAGCGGGTCCAGTCGCGCCGCACCTCCGGGCCGGGGATGTCCCCCTCCTCCGAGACGATCGGAATCGCCGCATCCCAGGCGGCCAGCGCCGCGACGATGATCCGGTGCGCCGCGAGGTCCGCCGCGGTGACCGGTCCCTTGTCGCCTTTCTGCTGCACGGCGACCCCGGCGTGGTAATGCACCAGGGTGGCCTGTCCCGCCTCGATCGCCAGTTCCGTCAGGCGGATCAGCGCATCCGGCGAGACGGTGACCGGCGAGGCCGCAGCAGTGCTTACCACGGGCGGAACAGGACGCCCTTGTCCTGGAGCAGGCGCTTGATGCGGTCGACACCCTCGCCGTCGGCCTCGTTATCGCCCAGAATCATGTCGTAGGAGATGTCGGTCGTGACGTGATCGCCGACCCAGATGACCTCGATCCGATCGGGATCGACGGCGGTCCGGACCACCTCCAGATCCTCCTGGGACAGCTCCTGCGCGCTGACGATCAGAATGGCGCCCGCGTCGAGCATCATGTTGGCCACTTCACCGAGGCGGCGCAGGTGCTCCATGCGATTCCCCGCCTTGCGCCCGATGTCGGCATCGACACCGTAGAGCATGTTGGCCATGCCGAGGAAGTAGACCACGCGGCCGTCCTCGAAGAGGCGCGACTCGAGATCCTTCGCAACCGACTTACGGTCGGTGTCTCTGGTGCCGGTGATCAGCAGCAGCGACGCCTTCTGGCTGTACTTCTCCGCCCGGCGTTCCGGCGCGATGATGCTCGGCTCCCACTTGAAATTCCGGAGCATCACCTTCTCACGGATGTCGGACTGACGGTCCGGCAGCGCCTCGCGCACGATGCCGCCGCCGCGAATTTCGTAGTCGTCCACGATCACGAACCGGCTGGTTGTGGCCAGCTCGTCGGTGGTATCGAATGCCACCGCCCGGTTGAGCTTCAGGGTGCACTCGGCCACGTCGTGGCGATCGATGCGGTCCTTGGTCTCGCTCGTGTTCAGGTTGGAGGCATCGATGACGCGGTGCAGCTCCTCAAGGCGGCAGGGAACCCGCGCCGTGCCCAGCTTGAGGATGTAATCCCTCTTCTTGACCAAGGGCTGCTTGCCGAGCCAGAAGAGGCTGACCCGCACCCGGGTCGTGACATCGGGCTTGGTTTGCCCGGCGATCGCCGCCGTCTCACCGCGCGCAACATAGATCTGCTCCGCCAGGGTGAAGCCCGCCGATTGTCCGGCCGAGGCCTCGGTCTGCACCGGCCGGTTGAAGGCCTCGATCGTCTTGACCTTGCTCTTCTTGCCGGAGGGATAGAACACCACTTCGTCGCCCACGTGGATCACGCCGGTCTCGATGGTCCCCGCGATGATGCGGCGGTCGTCACCGGAGGCGGTGAACTTGTAGACGTCCTGGACCGGCATGCGGAACGGCTTGTGAGGCGCCGGCGGCTCCGTCGCGAAACGATCCAGTGCCTGCAGCACCGTCGGGCCCTTGTACCACGGCATGTTGGCGGAATGGAGGGCAATGTTGTCGCCGTCGCGGCCGGCCGCCGGGATGAAGCAGGCGGGATGCACCCCGATCTTCGCCAGGAACTCGGTGTATTCCTTGACGATCCCCTCGAAATGCTTCT
>JBDTTN010000380.1:0-3574 GCA_039930625.1 Gemmatimonadota bacterium
TCGCGATCCCGGCGGTGTGGTTCTACAACTACTTCACCACCAAGATCGAGAACCTCACGGTCGAGATGACCTACTCGTCCAAGGAACTGATCGACTACCTGATCAAGTCCGTGGGCAGCGAGTTCGGTCGCTCGATCTTCACCAAGGAATTCCAGGCCCAGAAGGCGGTGACCGGTCATGGCCATATCGGCGGGTAGCGCCGGCCGCAGCACCGTCAAGGCTGAGCCGAACGTCATTCCGATGATCGACATCATGCTGGTGCTGCTCATCATATTCATGATCGTAACGCCACTCATCGCCGCCGGCTTCAAGGCGACGATGCCCAAGGGCAAGAATCTGGACAAGCGGCCCGAGGGAGAGGGCGAAGTCATCCTCGGCGTCGATGCGGGCGGCCAGTACTTTCTGAACGGCAAGGGCCCCGTAGATCCGGTGGTGCTCGAGGACCAGCTGAAGTCGATCTACGCCGCGCGGACGGAGGACAAGATCCTCTACTTCAAGGCGGACAATCAGCTCAAGTTCGGGCGTATTCAGGAAGCGGTGGAGCTGGCGCGGCGCAGCGGCGCCCGCGTGATGGCGGCGATCACCGAGCCCAAGGTCCAGGGCAGCCTGTTCGATGCAGCCGTGAAGGAGAACTGATATGGCGGGCGGATCTTCCGCGGCTCCGGGCGACGTCTCGTCCGAGCCCAACGTGATTCCGATGATCGACATCATGCTCGTGATGCTGATCATCTTCATGGTGTCGCAGCCGCTCTCGCGGATGGCGCTGGATATCCAGGTGCCGCCGCAGGAGACGGCCACGAAGTCCACGGCGGCCTCGAACCAGATCGTGCTCGAGCTGACGGCGGATGGGGGCTACGCGATCAACACCCAGCCGGTTCCCAAGGACCAGCTGGATACCCAGATCCATGCGATTTTCGACACCCGCCCGGCGAAGCTGCTCTTCATCAAGTCGGCGCCGGAGCGGATCTACCAGGACGTCATCGATGCCATGGATGTGGCCCGCGGTGCCGGAGTCCAGGTCATCGGATTCACTCCCGCCGAGGCCGGCGCCAGACCGGCCGCGCCGCAATAGGGCGACCGTCCCCAGTCGCCCAAGGCAGACACATTCGGGGGGCCGTCACCGCGACGGTCCCCCGTTCGTATGTTTCGGTGTGGATCGGCCGAGTCCCTGGCGTCCCCGTCGGTACAGCTGATCGCCATTCGCATCTGACGCTACGAAGAGGTTGCTCTGCCCCCTCGGTACGATTTCGGCACCAGTGGCACCCAGAGCCAGTCGCGGCCGCTGGGCATGCTGCTCTCGATCCTCCTCCATGTGCTGCTGGGGCTGCTGCTCCTGGTGCCGCTGCGGAGCGACTTCGCACGGGTGCTGATGGTCGGACCCGATCGCGCCGGCTCGGCTGGCGGCGGCGGTGGCGGGGCAGGTCGGGTGGCGTATATTACGCTCCCCGCGCCTGCGGCTTCGGCGCGAGTGGCGGTCGAGGTTACGCCGCCGAACCCGACACCTCCGGTGACGGTCACGCCGACGCCAGTTCCGCCGCCGGTCATTCCGCCTCCGGTCCCTGAAGAGCAGAGTAGCGCAGTTCCAGTTCCCGCCACGGTCTCGACCGCGGCTCCGGCGGATTCGCTGGCCGGCTCCGGGCCCGGGCAGGGCGGCGGAGCGGGTGGTGGCACCGGTGGCGGGATCGGACCGGGGACGGGTCCTGGTACGGGGCCCGGCACCGGAACCGGAGCCGGCGAAGGTGGCACCGGCAAGCCTGCAGTCCCGCGGCATCAGGTGCTCCCTCCACAGGACGCGCCGAAGCAGTTGCGGGGGAAGGAAATTCGGGTCATTTCCATGGTGGATGCGCAGGGCAAGGTGCAGCGGGTGGAATTCCAGCCCGAGATCACCGATGGCGGGTACGCGCGCCGCCTGCGGGAGTCGATGCTCAACAACCGCTTCTACCCCGCGACGGATGGCTCCGGTCATCCCATCGCGAGCAGCTTCGAAACCACTGTCACGATCTACTAGCCCGCTGGCTTCATTCCCCGCTCTCCCGATACCACATGCCCGGTCTCTTCGTCCGTAAGTCTGTCGCCGATTGTGAGAACGATCTCGCCGAGCGTGGCGGGCTCAAGCGCTCACTCAACAAGTGGCACCTGACGGCGCTCGGTGTCGGCGCCACGATCGGCGCCGGCATTTTCGCCACGACGGGTACGGCGATCGCCGGCGACCTGGCGCGCCCCGGTGCCGGTCCGGCGATCATCTTTTCGTTCGTGCTGACGGCGGTCGCCTGTGGTTTCGCGGCGCTCTGTTATGCAGAGTTCGCTGCGATGGTGCCCATTGCGGGCTCGGCGTACACCTATGCCTACGCCGCGCTGGGCGAGTTCGTCGCCTGGATCATCGGGTGGGACCTCATCGTGGAGTATGCCGTCGGCAACATCGGGGTGGCGATCGGCTGGTCAGGCTACTTCCGGGAGCTGCTGAGCCATTTCGGGCTCGATCTCCCGGCGTGGCTCGCGACCGATTTCCGATCCGCCGCCGACGCGGCCAAGGCGGTCGCCGCCGGTGCCACCGATCCGCTGAATGTGTATCTCGCCTCCGCCCAGTCCACCGCTCCACATCTCTTCGGCATTCCATTCATCGCGAATCTGCCCGCCTTTCTGGTCGTCGCCCTGATCACCGTGATCCTGGTCAAGGGCGTGAAGGAATCGGCCAATTCGAACAACGCGATGGTGATCCTCAAGATCGGCATCATCCTCTTCTTTCTGGCGGTCGGCGCCTTCTTCGTGAAGCCGATCAACTGGAACAACCCGGCGACCGGTGGCTTCGCCCCGAACGGATTCGGCGGCATCAGCGCGGGGGCGGCGATCATCTTCTTCAGCTACATCGGATTTGACGCGGTCTCCACCGCGGCGGAGGAGGCGATCGACCCGGGCAAGGACATGCCGTTCGGCATCATCATGAGTCTGGCGGTGACGACGGTGCTGTATATCGCGCTGTCGATCGTGATGACGGGCCTGGCGCCGTGGCAGCAGCTGGGCACCGCCGAACCGATGATCACCGCCCTGCAGTTCGCGGATGGGCCGCCGGCGATCCTCTCCGCCTCGCGCCTGATCATCGCCATCGGTGCGGTGATCGCGATGGGGAGCGTGCTGCTGGTCTTCCAGCTCGGACAGCCCCGCATCTTCATGTCGATGGCGCGGGACGGCCTGCTCCCGCCCTTCTTCGCGAAGGTGCATCCGAAGTTCAAGACCCCGTACATCGGCACCATCATTACCGGCATCTTCGTGGCGACCTTTGCCGCCTTTGCGAACATCGCCGAAGTCGTCGACCTGACGAACATCGGCACCCTGTTCGCCTTCATCCTGGTGTCGATCGGCGTCATCGTGCTGCGGCGCACCGATCCCGGCCGCAAGCGTCCCTTCCGGGTGCCGTGGGTGCCGTTCACGCCGATGATTTCCGTGGTCGCCTGTTTCTACCTGATGTACAAGCTGCCGGGGATCACCTGGATCCGATTCGGCATCTGGCTGCTGGTAGGGCTGGTGCTGTACTTCCTGTACGGCTCGAAGCACAGCAGGCTGCGGAATGCAGGGG
>JBDTTN010000381.1:0-3522 GCA_039930625.1 Gemmatimonadota bacterium
GACTGGCCCAACCTCGCACGGTACCGCATGGCCAACGCCGAGCTCACGCCGCCGGCGCCTGACGAGGCGCGAGTGGTGTTCATGGGGAATTCGATCACCGAGGCCTGGGCGCCGCTCTTTCCGACCCTGTTCCCCGGCAAGCAGTATCTAGGAAGGGGAATCAGCGGCCAGACCACGCCGCAAATGGTCCTGCGCTTCCACCAGGACGTCGTCGCTCTCGCGCCGCAGGTCGTCGTCATTCTCGGCGGGACCAACGACATCGCCGGCAATACCGGCCCATCGACGCTGGAGATGATCGAAGACAACCTCGCGGCGATGACCGAGATGGCGCAGGCGAACGGCATCCGTGTCGTACTCTGCTCAGTGCTTCCGGTCTTCGACTACCCCTGGAAGCCGGGCCTGACGCCTGCGCCGAAGATCGTCGCCCTCAACGCGTGGATGCGGCAGTACACCGCCAGCCACGGCGCGGTGTACCTCGACTTTCACTCCGCCATGGCCGATGCCCGCGAGGGGATGCGCGCCGAGTACTCGGAGGACGGCGTGCATCCGAACGAGGCGGGCTACGGGGTGATGACCGCGATGGTGGAACCCGCGATCTTGGAGGCGCTCAGCGGGAGGTAGCGGCGGGTCGTTCGATCATGGCTCGATGCATCGTGTCCTACGCATCGGCCGATGCCGTGAGCACCGGCTTGAGGTCGATCACCGGTGTGCCGTCCACCGCCTCGAGCGGGGCGACCCGGAGCCGAGTGGTTCCCTCGATCTCGAGCAGGCGAACCCGGTGCAGCCCGACCGGATTGGGCCGGTCGGGTGAGCGGGTCGCGAAGACCCCCGTGAGTGGATTGCGCGGATCGCTGCGGGGACGGACGGTGAGCACCTCGCGACGAGCCAGGTGCAGCCAGGTGATGAGCACGAACTCCGCGCCCACCTGCACGCCGACCAGCCCCTCCGCGAATGCCGGCGCGATCTCCACCCACGCCTCCGGCGCACCTTCGTAGCCCTGCTTCGGCGCATCCGCCCGCGTGGCGAGGCTGGAGCGCACGACGCCGATCGGCTTCAGCGTGAAGACCTCTTCGTCAGGCATCTCGTTCTTCCTCCGGATTCACGCCGGGTGCGGAGGCAATGCCGCCCATTCGAGCCGGCTCAGCTCCTCGGCGTCGGCGACCAGTTCAATCGCCACGATCGCCCCATCCACCATCGTGAGGCGGAATGCGACCCGCGGCGTGCCGCCGGGCGCCCACATCAGGCCGACCTCGCCGTCGAGCAGCGCCGGCACCGCGACCTGGGCGCGGCCCTTGAAGGTGTTCGCCACCGCCTCCCGGCCGCGTACCTCCGCCGCTGCGCCCATCCGCACCGCGGCGCCGTCGGCGTGCAGCACCACCTCCGGATCGAGCACGGCAAGGAGCGCCTCGAAGTTGCCCTCCCGTGAGGCGGCGAGAAAGGCCTCGACCAGCGCCTGCTGCCGGCCCCGGTCATTGTCAGGCGACTCCGGCGCGCCCTGCACCCGGCGCCGGGCCCGGCTCGCGAGCTGGCGCGTGGCTGGGGCACTCCGCCTCACGATCGGCGCGATCTCCTCGAACGAGAGGTCGAACATATCGTGCAGCACAAAGGCGACCCGCTCGGGCGGCGTCAACCGCTCCAGCACCACCAGCATCGCGAGTCCCACCGAGTCGGCAAGCAGCAGGTCCCGTTCGGCATCTCCACCGGTGCCATCGCCGGCGGGTGTCTCAGGCGGGCGGACGTCCAGCGACTCCTCGCGCCGAGCGGTGCGGGCGCGGAGGTGATCGAGGCAGATTCGGGCGACCACGGTCGTCAGCCAGCCGCCAAGATTGGCGACATCGCTCGTATCGGAACGGCTCACCCGGAGCCACGCCTCCTGCACCGCATCGTCCGCCTCACTCGGCGCGCCGAGCATCCGGTAGGCCACTCGCCGCAGGTGGACGCGGTGTGCCTCGAACTGCGCCGCCAGGCCATCGGTTTCCGCCATCGGTCACACTCCCGGTTCGGGTTCCGTCAACTCATTGACGAATCGAACCCGCCCGATGTGACGGACGGGAGGCACCACACCGCGCCCATTCTGAGGAGACCCGACCATGCCCGCCCGCCGAGCCGCCTACTGGACCACCACGACCCTCATCGCGCTCTCGTTCCTGTCGGGAGGCGTCGCCTACCTCTTCCGCGCCGATGCCACACTGCGCGGCATGATGGAGCTTGGCTATCCCCCCTATTTCCTCACCATCCTCGGCGTGTGGAAGCTGCTCGGTGGGGTTGTCATACTCGCGCCGAGGTACCCGCGCCTCAAGGAGTGGGCGTATGCGGGGGTCGTCTTCGATCTGAGCGGGGCGGCATTCTCCCACTTGGCGATGCGCCAGCCGCTGTGGCATGTCGTGGTGACGGTCAGCCTGCTCGGGATGACGCTCGTGTCATGGGCACTCCGGCCCGAGGGGCGGAAGATCGGCGATCTGGTAGGCAGAGTCGAGCCCGCGGTGTCCGGCTTGCCGCTCGTGGGCGTGCGCTGAACGCCGAGTTGCGCCTCAATCTGCGCCGAGCATGCGGACGGCCGGCACCTTCACCGGTACCGCACGGTACCTTCATGTTCGGCGGGAGATACTCCTTACCAGCCACAGGCAGCATCCCTCCAGGAGCCCCCACCCCGGCTGCGGCGTAAATCTCCGGCGACGGACCCCGTATGCCTCGCACCGCACGTCCGACCAGTTCAATCGATAGGGCACCAACCGGCATCGAGGGTCTCGACGCCCTTCTAGGCGGAGGGCTTCCCCGCGGCCGGGCCACCGTGCTCGTCGGTGGGCCCGGTGCCGGAAAGTCGGTGCTTGCCCTTCAGGCTCTCGTCGAGGGCGCCCGGCGCTTCCGGGAGCCCGGCATCCTCGTCGCCTTCGAGGAGGACCGGGCGCGCATCATCGCCAATGCCTCGGGCCTCGGCTGGGACATTCCGGCGCTCGAGCGCCGCAACCTCTTCCTGCTCAACGCCCAGCCCCACCTCGATGTGGTGTCCTCCGGGTCCTTCGATCTCGAAGGATTGCTGTCGGCCCTGGATGGAATCGTACGGGCCAAGGGCGCCAAGCGCATCGTCTTCGACGCGGTGGACGTCGTCACCAGCCTGCTCGAAGACCCGGCAGCGCGCCGACGGGAGCTCTACCGGCTGCATGAGTGGCTGCTCGCCCGCAAGCTCACCACCATCTTCACGGCGAAGACCGATGGAGAGGGCTCCCCGGCCGACGATCCGCTGCCGCAGATGCAGTTCATGGTGGATTGCGTGATCAAACTGGTCGCGGAGACCACCGATGGCCTCTCGCACCGTTACCTGCGGGTCACCAAGTATCGCGGCTCCGATTTCGTCGCCAACGACTCCCCGATGGTAATCGGCGCCACGGGGGTGGAAGTAGTCGGACAGCCCGGACTCTCCCCGTCGATCGTGCCTGCCAGCTCCGAACGCCTCTCGACCGGCGTCCAGCGGCTGGACGCGATGCTCAACGGCGGCTATTTCCGCGGCTCCACCACCCTGAT
>JBDTTN010000382.1:0-3507 GCA_039930625.1 Gemmatimonadota bacterium
CAGGACTAGCTCTTTAGTGTGAGTCTCAGTTCGCTTCAGCCCGTGACGGCAACCATCGCGAGCCGGACATGCTCCTCCCGCTCTCGCTCCTCCAGGATCCGTCTGAGCCTGACCGATTCGCTCCGGAGCGCGGGGCTGAGGCGACGCTCGAGTGTATTCACCTGTCGTGACGTCTGGGTGAGTGCCGCCGCGAGGCGGCGCAGGAGCAGATCGCGTGGCGCGCTCTCCAGCAGCAGAGTCACCAGTTCCTCGTACCCGGTCGCCGCTTCCGAGACGGCGCCGGTGCCCGTCGGACCCAGCTGTCGTGCCGCGAGGGTTCGGCGCACCGTGGGCAGTTGGTCGGTCTCCGCGGCCGGGAGGCCCCACACCAGCGTGCCGCGGAGCTCGAGCGTGAGGACCCGTGGCGGCCAACCGGCGACGCGCACACCGGATTCCCCCTCACGTGCCATGGCGGAGAGCAGCAGCAGGTGTGCGCTGGCCGCGCGTGCCGCGATTTGCTCCTGCGACTCCACCGCCGGTCGGGCGAGGCGTACCAGTTCCGTCACGAGCGCCTCCCGCTTGTGTCGAAGGAGCTCGACGCCACGGTCCACCCGCGCCAGCGTCCGCATCGTGGTGAGCAGATTCTGGCGGGTGGGTGCCTGACGCGCCGCGAGCCTCATCCCGAAGTTGCCTCCTCCCGGAACCGGGCATGCCACACCTCGTCCGGCAGGCGGGCGAGGTCCGTCCTCGGCAGGCCACGCATGAGCTGCCACCCCGCCTCCAGGGTCTCGTCCAGGCTGCGACGGTCGGGACCCTGACCGACGAACTCCCGTTCGAAGCGCTCCGAGAAGGCGAGGGCCCGGCGATCGGCCGGCGGAAGCCCCGCTTCGCCGACCACGGCGGCGAGCAGCCGCGCTTCATTGCCGTGGGCGTACAGGCCGTAGAGCTGGTCGGACCAGACCCGGTGCTCCGCCACGGTCCGACCGGCGCCGATACCGGCGTGCATCAGGCGCGAGAGCGACGGCAGTACGTCCACCGGAGGCACGACACCGCGCCGGTGCAGGTCGCGACTCAACACGATTTGCCCCTCGGTGATATAGCCGGTGAGATCGGGGATCGGGTGGGTGATGTCGTCGTCCGGCATGGTGATGATCGGGATCTGCGTGACCGAGCCGCTGCGGCCGCGCAGGATGCCCGCGCGCTCGTACAACGACGCGAGGTCGGTGTACATGTAGCCGGGGTACCCGCGTCGGCCGGGAATCTCCTTGCGGGCGGTGGCGATCTCCCGGAGCGCCTCACAGTAGTGCGTCATGTCGGCGAGCAGCACCAGGACGTGCATGCCGGCCTCGAACGCGAGAAACTCCGCCTGAGCGAGGGCCATGCGGGGCGCGAGCAGGCGTTCGATCGTGGGATCGCCAGCCTCGGTGAGATAGAGTACGCTGCGTTCCCGGGCGCCGCTGACCGCGAACTGCTCCAGAAAGGCGCGCGATTCCCTCGCGGTGATTCCGATGCCGGCGAAGACGACCGCAAAGGGTGCGCCTTGCGGCACCCTCGCCTGTTCCAGAATCCGGCCTGCGAGTTCCAATCCCGGGAGTCCGGGTCCCGAGAAGATGGGCAGCTTCTGGCCTCGCACCAGCGTGTTCAGGCCATCGATCGCCGAGATGCCGGTCTCGATGAAATTCTGAGGCCGATCTCGACAGACCGGATTCATGGGAGCACCCCAGAGCGGCCAGCGCGCCTCTCCGACAGGCGCGGGCAGGCCGTCTCGCGGCAGACCGCTGCCCGAGAGCGCCCGCCCCAGCAGCTCCCGTCCGACGATCGCAGCGGGAATCTCCCCCGACAGCGATACGCTGACGTCCGCGGGTGCCAGGCCGAGACTCTCCTCGAGGAGCTGAACCACGGTGATCTCGCGGCCCGCGTCGATGACCTGGCCCCGGCGCCGGGTCCCGTCAGGCGCCGTGATCGAGACCCACTCGCCCAGGGCGACGCGCTGGATGTGCTCGAGAAAGAGCAGCGCGCCCGCGGCGCCCGCGGCACCTCGATACGTCCGGGTGAGTGCGCTCATGGCGGTGCCCCCTGTCGCACCATTGCCGTGATCGCCTGTTGCGCGGCGCCCGCCCGCGCCCGCACGTCCGCGGGGGCGGCATCCCGCACCCGCTGTATCTCCAGCCGCGCGCCGGCGAGATCGAGCGATTCGAGGGATTGGCCTGAGGCGAGCGCGCGGCTCGCATCGCGGTACAGATCCATCGTGAGTCGCGCCAGCTCCCAGGTCTTGGAGGCCGGAGAGATGGCGTCGTTCGCAGAGTAGGCGCTCTGTCCCAGCACGACCTCGCGACCGATGCGCGCGATGTCCAGTGTCAGGCGGTCGGCCTCCTGCAGTGCGTCTGGCCCGACCAGCGCGGCGACCTCCTTCAGCTCCCGCTCACGGGACAGCAGCGCGAGCAGCTCGGCCCGGAGCCGTGGCCACTCCGCGCCGCCCTCGCGCTCGAACCACGTCGCGGTGCGGTCTACATACAGGCTATAGCTCGTCTCCCAGTCCACCGCGGGGAATTGCCGCTGATGGGCCAGGGCGGGATCGAGGGCCCACACGGCTCCGACGACGCGGAGCGAGGCCTGAGTCACCGGCTCCGACAGGTCGCCACCCGGGGGTGAAATGGCACTGATCAGGGTGATCGCCCCCTGTCGCGCCGGTGTGCCGAGCAGGTCGGCGCGGCCCGCGCGCTCGTAGAACTTGCCGAGCCGGCTGGCGAGGTAGGTCGGGTAACCCTCTTCACCGGGCATCTCCTGCAGCCGCGCGCTGATCTCGCGCAACGCCTCGGCCCAGCGGGAAAGGCTGTCCGCGAGAACCACGACCCGATACCCCATGTCCCGGAAGTATTCGGCGATGGTGATTCCGAGGTAGACCGAAGCCTCACGCGCTGCGACCGGCATGTTGGAGGTATTCACGACCATCACCGTGCGGTCCATCAGCGACCGCCCGGTGCTCGGATCGATGAGTTTCGGAAACTCATCCAGCAATTCCGCCATCTCATTGCCACGCTCACCACAGCCGATGTAGACGACGAGATCCGCCTCCGCGTACTTGGCGAGCGACTGCTCGATGACCGTCTTGCCGGTTCCGAAGCCCCCCGGCACCGCCACCGTCCCTCCCTCGGCTACAGGAAAGAGGAGATCGAACACCCGCTGCCCCGAGACCATCGGGCGATCGTCGCGTAGCCGCGCGGCCATCGGGCGCGGTTCGCGCACCGGCCAACGCTGTGCCAGGCACAGCGGTGTCCCGTCCTCGAGGAGCCCGATCGGCTCACCGGCCGTGAACTCGCCGGCGCGCAACTCCGTCAGTCGTCCCCGGACCGTCGGCGGCACCATGATGCGGTGCTCGAATCCGGGGCGCTCCTCGACGACACCCAGAACGTCTCCGCCCGTCACCGTGATTCCTGCCTTGATGGCCGGAGCAAAGGACCAGCGGCGAGCGGGGTCGAGAGTTGGCGCCATGAGCCCGGGGCGGATGAAGTCGCCCCCGGTCCTGGC
>JBDTTN010000383.1:0-3499 GCA_039930625.1 Gemmatimonadota bacterium
CCCTTCACCTTCGACGTGGACCTGGCCCGGAAGCAGACCGACGAGAACCCGATCTTCTACGTGCAGATGGCCCACGCCCGGATGAGCGGCATCTTTCGGGTGGCGGGACGCACGCCCGAATCGGCGTCCGGCGAAATTGTGCTGGAGGCGCTCACGGCGCCGGAGGACCTGGAGCTGCTCAAGAAGCTCGCCGTCTTCCCCGACATCATTGCCCGCGCCGCGCGGACGCGGGAGCCGCATCGGATCACCGACTACCTCGAAGATCTCGCTCGAGTGGCGCACGGCTGGTATCACAAGTGCCGAGTGCTAGGCGAACCACCTGACACAGAGGCCGCGCGCCTGGCCCTTGCACGGGCCGCTCGCGTTGTCCTCGCCAACGGCCTGGGCCTGCTCGGCCTCTCGGCCCCCGACCGGATGTGAACGGATGAAGCTCCTCGTTGTCGGCAGCGTCGCACTCGACTCGATCATCACGCCCTTCGGCACCGCTGATGATGCCCTGGGAGGCTCGGCCGTCTACTTCAGCGTCGCGGCGTCGCTGCTCACCGGGGTGCGCATCGTGGGCGTCGTCGGCGACGACTACCCGATGGCGGAGCTCAAGAAGATCGCCGCGCGC
This sequence comes from Gemmatimonadota bacterium, assembly GCA_039930625.1. Lineage (GTDB taxonomy): Bacteria > Gemmatimonadota > Gemmatimonadetes > Gemmatimonadales > GWC2-71-9 > JADJOM01. The sequence continues at coordinate 614 of JBDTTN010000383.1, forward strand.
GGCGTGGACATCTCCGGCATCGAGCAGGCGAAGGGGGAGAGCTTCCGCTGGAAGGGGAAGTATTCGTTCGACCTCTCCAGCCGGGAGACCCTGGAGACGCGGCTCGGAGTCTTCGCGGACTTCAAGCCCAGGATTCCGGCTGCGTTCATGGATACGCCGTTCGTGTTCCTCGGCAACATTCATCCCGACCTGCAGCTCGGCGTCCTGGACCAGATCCGCTCGCCCAAGCTCGTCGCCTGCGACACGATGAACTTCTGGATCGACTCGGCACGGGATCGCTTCCTCGAGGTGCTGAAACGGGTCGACCTGCTCATCGTCAACGATGAGGAGATCCGCCAGCTCTCCGGCGACTGGAACGTGCACCGCGCAGCCAAATGGGTGCTGGAGCAGGGCCCGCGGCGGGTCATCGTCAAGCGCGGCGAACATGGCGCTCTGCTGGTAGAGCGGGGACGCAGCTTCTTCTGCCCGGCCTACCCGCTGGAAGAGGTCTTCGACCCGACCGGCGCCGGCGATGCCTTCGCCGGCGGATTCCTCGGCTACGTCGCCCGGACCGGCGACACCTCCAGCGACGGGCTTCGGCGCGCGATGGTCTACGGCGCGGCGATGGGATCCTTCGCGGTGTCCAGCTTCAGCGTGGGCGGATTTGATGGCGTCACGCCCGCCATGCTCAACGCGCGGGTGCAGAGCTTCAAGGACCTCACCCACTTCGATCTCGCGGAGACGGTGGCATGACGGAGCGACAGTACGCGGCGGCTGGCGTCGACCTCGACAGCGCCGAGGTAGCCAAGGCCCGCATCGGCGAGCTGGTGGCGGGGACCAGGACGCCGCTGTCGGTGGGTCACGTCGGCGCGTTCGGCGGGATGGTCCGGGTGCCGCCCGGCATGCGGAAGCCGGTGCTGGTCATGAGCACGGACGGCGTCGGGACCAAGGTGCTCGTGGCGATGCAGTCGGGCCGCTTCGATACAGTGGGCGAGGACCTGGTCAACCATTCGGTCAACGACATCCTGGTCCACGGCGCGACGCCGATCGCATTCATGGACTATGTCGCCGGCGCCGCGCTGACGGTCCAGCAGATCGCCGGGATCGTCGAGGGCGTTGCCCGGGGATGCCGCTACCACCGCATGGCGCTCGCAGGCGGCGAGACCGCCCAGATGCCAGGGCTGTACCAGCCCGGCAATTTCGACCTGGCCGGGACGATCATCGGTGCCGTCGAGGAGGATGAAGCCCTCCACGGGGATCGCATCCAGCCCGGTGACGTGCTGCTTGCCTATGGATCGAATGGACTCCACACCAACGGTTACACCCTGGCACGTCGGGTAATCTTCGAGGTGATGAAGCTCCAACTCACTGATCCGCTGGGAGATACCGGGCAGTCGGTCGCCGATGCCCTGCTGGCGGTCCACCGGAGCTACTCGGCGGCCGTGATGCCGGTCATTTCGAGCCTGCACGGGATCGCGCATATCACCGGCGGGGGGATCCCCGGCAACTTGGTGCGGGTCTTGCCTCACGGATGTGAAGCTGTGGTGGAGACCGCGAGCTGGACCTGGCCTCCACTGTTCCGAATCCTGCAGGAAGCTGGCAAGGTCGGCACCGACGAGATGCGGGATGTCTTCAATCTCGGCGTCGGGCTGATCGGGGTACTTCCGAAGGATCGGGTGCCTGCGGCACAGGAGAGTGCGCGGGCCAGCGGTGTGCCTGCCTGGATACTCGGCGAGATCCGCCGCGGAACGACGGGGGTGCGCTTCAGCCCCTGATAAACTCTGTAAGGATGGAGCCCATGCGTACTTCGCGTCATCTCGTCGTTCTCGCCGGACTGGTCCTGGTCGCCGCCCCAGTGGCGGCACAGAACTCACAGTGCACGACCTATCAAAGTCCTCCCTATTCGTCCAGCGATTACAACATCTGTAACGCCGCCATCGACGGCACCCAGATCCTGCATCCGGTGGCCGGCCTGCTGGTGAGCGGCGGCAATCCGGTGCTGGGCAGTGTAAGCACGTTAGGCGGACTGGGCCACTTCGCATTCACGGCGAGGGTGAACGCCACCGAGCTGCGTACTCCCGACCTGAACTACGATGGCTCGACCACGACCGTCGGGCAGGACAAGAAGATCTTCGCCCCGGCGCCGCTGGTGGAGGCCGCGCTCGGACTCTTCAAGGGCTTTCATGGCCTCTTCTCGCTGGACGCGCTCGGCTCGGCGCAGCTGCTGCCGACCAAGGCGATCGACAACCTCACGGTGGACAAGAACGCCCGCAAGATCGGCTCGATCGCGCTGGGGCTTGGCTACGGTGCACGGGTCGGCGTGTTTAACGGCAAGGCAATCATTCCCTCGGTGACGGTGTCCGTCATGCGCCGGGACATTCCACGCATCAGCTATGGCAATGTCACCACCGGCGGCGACAACTACAGCTACAGCCTCGACCTGCACGCGACCAATCTGCGTGCGGTGGCGGGTTATCACCTGGCGATATTCAACGTCGGGGCGGGCATCGGCTGGGACAAGTACACTGGCACGGCGGACATCGGCTTCAAGCCGAATGGCGGCATCCTCCCGGCGCAGACCATCAACGGGATCAAGCTCGATAACACCCGCACGATGGCCTTCCTGACCGCCGCGATCGACCTGCCGATCATCAAGATCGGCGCCGAGGCGGGGTATCAGTTCGGCAAGGCGCAGAATCTCGCGACCACCTTTGCGGGGAATGACCCCTCGAAGAAGCGGCTCTTCGCCGGTGCCGGTTTGCGCTTCAGTTTCTAGACGGCTCGGCGGCTCGGCGTCTCTGCGTTTCGAGCGAAAGGGCGCTCTCCACATCGGGGAGCGCCCTGTTTCGTTTCGCTGGCTGCTGGCCGCGGGCCGCTGGCCGCCGAGCCGTGGCTACTTCCGTTCGT
>JBDTTN010000384.1:0-3492 GCA_039930625.1 Gemmatimonadota bacterium
CGTTTGCGTCGAGACCGCGACGCTGGTCATCGATATAGTTGCCTGGATGCGACACTACGTAGGGGATGCCGAGATACTCGCAACGCTGCAATTCAGCGATGAAAGAGTTGATGGAGCGAGCACTTAGGCCAGAATCAGGGGATGCGAGATTGATCAGGTACGAATCATGCGACACGGCAGCCCGCATCCCCGTCCGTTTCATCTCATCCTGGAATCGCGCGCGAGTCTCGGCGTCGATCGCCGGCTCCCGCCACTGGTTCGGTGTCTTAGTGAAGAGCTGGAGTGCGGTCGCCCCGATGGCCTCGGCCCGGCCTGGGGCCGTGTCGACTCCACCCTGCGTTGACACATGAGCGCCGAGCATTTCGCCGGCAGACCTGGGAGGCTTGGTCATCACCTGGTTTCCTTGACAGGGCGTCGGGACCGGGTACGTTCCCGGCCGCCGCTGGAACTCCATTCATTTTGACTGAGACGCCGCCTCCGCGCCGGATACTGCTACTCGGCGATGCCGCTTCGCGCCCCGACGGGCTGGAGCGCGCCTTGGCGCGCGGCGGCTATCAACTGCTCGAGGCCGAGGGCACTGACGTCGAATACCCGCCTGCGGCACCTCCTGATATTCTGCTCGTTACAGCTCCCCGCGCCGATGCACACCTCGAAGCTGCGCTCGTCGCGCTCACCGGGGAGACCTGGCGCGAGATTCCCCTCGTGGTGGTGCTCGCCGAACCAGATCCGGACGGTGCGCATCGGGCGCTGCTCATGGGCGCTGACGATGCGATGGTCGCGCCGGTGCACCTTCCCGAACTCACGTCCCGTCTCGGTGCCCGGCTGCGGCGCGCCCCCGTAGACAGCGGTGAGCGCGAGGTCGCATGGCGCCAGGAACTCATGTTCGACATCCTCGAGGAGCTGTCCGCCTCGATCCGATCCGACGCCATCGTCGAAACCCTGGTGCGCCGGGTCGGCCTGGCCCTCGAACTGCCCCGCTGTTCCTTTCTCCTGGCCTCGCCGTGGGAGCGCTACGGCCGAGTGGTCGCGGTCTGTGAGAAGCCCGCCACTCGCGATCTCCGCGTCGACCTCTATCGCTATCCGGAAGTCCGCGAGGCGCTCAGAACGGAGCGCACTGTATTCATTCCGGACCTGGAGGAGCACCTCTTCTTCGAGGAGATCCGTCCGCTCTGGAAGGAACTCGGGGTGAGCGCCGATGTGCGCAGCGTGGCGGTCATCCCTGTGAACCTGCACGGCAAACCCGCCGGCGTCTTTCTGCTGCGGACCCGCCGTGACGACCCGGTGCTGACCCAGGACCAGCTCGCCTTTGCGGAGCGGCTGCTGCGCTCCGCCGCTCGGCTCCTCGAGAACGAGGAGCGCCGCGCCGGGGTGGCGCGGCGGCAGGCGAGCGCACTGGCCACCGATATGCTCACCGGCTGCGGCAATCTCGACGCGCTGGACCGGCGAATCCAGGAGGAGTTCCAGCGGGCACGACGCTACGCGCTCACCTTCAGCGTCGTCCTCTTCGATGTCGACAGCCTGCGTCGCTACAACGAGCGCTTCGGCAACGTGGTCGGCGACCGGGTGATGGCCGAACTCGGCGGGCTGCTGCTCAAGGAGGTGCGCGCTCCGGACTTCGTCGGTCGGTACGGTGGCGACGAATTCGCGGTCGTCCTGCCGGAAACCGACCTGATCGGAGCGCGGGCCTCGATCGGCCGCGTCCGGGCCCGCATCGAGAAGCACGAATTTCCCGACCTGCACGTCCAGGATCGGCCCACCCTCTGCGCAGGGATCGTCAGCTTCCCGCATCCCGCTGCGACCGATACCTCGGACCTCTTTGCCCTGGTCGAAGCGGCGCTGCTCCGCGGCAAGGCCCAGACCGACGGCAGGATCGGAACCGCGGATACCGTGGCGGCCTGACGGGCCAAGGCATGCCTTGGCCCGCCAGGCCGCCTGAGCCCGTCACCGCCGCCGCTTCAGCCAGTCCGCCGGATCCAGCGGGATTCCCCCCTCGCCACGAATTTCGAAGTACAGCTGGGACCCCTCGTCGCTGTTCTGCCCCCCGACCGTTCCGATGATCTGACCCTTCGTCACCTTGGCGCCGAGCGCGACCTTCGCCTCGTCGAGGTGCATGTACAGCGATCGGTAGCCATCGCCGTGGTACAGGATGAGGACCAGACCGTAGGTCCCCATGTTCTGCAGCCGCTCCACCGTGCCGGTCTCGACCGCCTTCACCGGCGTTCCGATCGGTGCACCGATCGCGATACCGTTGCGCTTGATGACTGCCCCTGAGGCGAGCTGTTCCCGTCCGAAGCTGTAGAGGATCTGGCCGTCCACCGGCCAGTCGAGCTTGCCGATATCGGCGGTGGAGAGAGTCGCCGGCGTCGTCGTGCCCGAGGGCCGCGGCGCGTTCCTCCTGGCGCGCTCAAGTTCCGCGAGGAGGTCGTTGAGGCGGGCCTCATCCCGCTGAAGCGCGGACAGCTGCTGCTCCGTCGTACGTGCCGACCGCCGGGTCTCGCGGAGGCGGCTGGCGCTCTCGTCCGCGAGCCGGGCGTAGCGCTGCAGCTCCGCCTGCCGTTCATCCTTGCTGCGATCTAGTTGCGACTTCACTTGCAGGATCTCGCTGCGGCGCCGCTCTACCTGGCCCTTGAGCTTTTCGACGTCGGCGAGCAGCGTCTTGTCCTGACGCGACTGGAGGAAGAGGTACTTGTACCGGGAGAGCAGATCGCCGAACGACTGCGCTGCGACCAGCACCTCGAAGGTGTAGAGCCTGCCGCGCTTGTAGATCTCCGACAGGCGGCGCTCCAGTACCGCGCGCTTCTCTGCCAGATTGTCCTGGGCGAGGGCGAGGTCGGCGCTGGCCCGGTCGACGTGACTGTTCAGGCCGCCGATCTGGCTTTCGAGTTCGTTGACGATGCGATTGGTACTCAACCTCTGTCGCTCGATGTTGTCGAGCTCCTGCCCGATATCGTGGACCTGTCCCTGCAGCCGGATGCGCTCCTGCTCGAGCCGCTCCCGCTCCCGGCGCACTTCCTCCAGTCGGCGCCGGGAGTCGTCGAGGTCGTTCTGCGCGGCGAGCGGGACTGGCGCCCAGGCGCAGAGGGTGAGCAGTACCAGCAGAGGGGAAACGGGAAGCGGGAACCGGGGACGCCCATCGTGCCGTTTCCCGGTTCCCGCCTCCCGTTTTCCGGTTGCTACCTCTCTCTCACACATTCCTGAGATGTCTCCCCACGCTCACCAGGCTCCCCGCGAGGCCGATGCACACGCCGAACACGACACCCAGCACGACTTGAGAGGTTTTCAGAAAGACGATGCCGGAGGTCGCCAGCTCGATCTGGCCCCGGAAGAGCAGAAAGGTTCCGTAGCAGAGACCGACCGCGAGCAGCCCGCCGAGCAGCCCCTTGAGCATCCCCTCGAGCAGGAAGGGTCCCCGGATGAAGCCGTTCGTCGCCCCGACGAGACGCATGATGGCGATCTCGCGCGCCCGCTGCAGGACCGTGATGCGAATGGTGA
>JBDTTN010000385.1:0-3476 GCA_039930625.1 Gemmatimonadota bacterium
CGATGGCGCTGGTGACGCTGGTGGTCTTCCTCTTCCTGCAGAACTGGCGCGCGACGCTGATCCCGGTGCTCGCGGTGCCGGTGTCGGTGATCGGGACATTCCTGGGACTGCTGATGCTCGGGTTCACGATCAACGTACTGACGCTCTTCGGGCTGGTGCTGGCGATCGGCATCGTGGTGGACGACGCGATCGTGGTGATCGAAAACGTCGAGCGCATCATGGCCGATGAGAAAGTCTCGGCGAAGGTGGCGGCCGACCGCGCGATCCGGCAGGTCGGCGGCGCGCTGATCGCGATCGTGCTCGTGCTCTGCGCGGTGTTCATTCCGGTCGCATTCCTCGGCGGCATCACCGGCGAGATGTACAAGCAGTTCGCCGTCACCATCGTGCTGTCGGTGGTGCTTTCCGGAATGGTGGCGCTGACGCTGACGCCGGCGCTCTGCGCCCTGCTGCTCAAGGAGGGGGATGCGACGGAGCACGCCACCACCGGATTCTTCGGCTGGTTCAACCGGGTCTTCGGCAGCATCACCAAACGCTACGTCGGCCGGGTGGGCCGGATTCTGGGGAGCCCGCGGACTACCATCGCCGTCTTCGTGACGATTCTCGCCCTCACGGTGGTGCTCTTCAAGCGGACGCCACAGGCATTCATCCCCAGTGAGGACAAGGGCTTCTTCGCGATCGCGGTGCAGCTGCCGGATGGCGCGTCGAAGCAGCGGACCGAAGCGGTGGTCGGCAACATCGAGCAGTTCCTGATGAAGGATGAGGGTGTGTCTCACGTCGGGGCGCTGGTTGGCGTGGATGCACTTTCGTTCGCGGCCCAGACCAACAGCGCCATCATCTTCATCAACCTGAAGAAGTGGGAGGAGCGCAATCGCCCCGACCTCTCCCTCGATGCCATCGTTGGCCGCGCCAACGGCCACCTCTTCGCCATGAAAGAGGCGCTCGCCTTTGCCTTCAACTTCCCCGAGATCCCGGGCCTCGGCACCACCAGCGGCATGGAGATGAATCTCCAGGCGCGCGGAGGGCAGACCTTCGAACAGTTCGCCACGTCGGTCCAGGAGTTCGTGCAGGACGCGAACAAGCTGCCTGAACTCGCCGGGGTACAGTCGACCTTCCGTGCCAACGTGCCGCAGCTCTATCTGAAAGTGGACCGTGAGGCGGCCAAGTCACGCGGGGTGGAACTGACCGATCTCTTCCAGACTCTGCAGGCGATGCTGTCGACGCTGTACATCAACGACTTCAACCTCTACGGCAAGACCTACCGGGTGCAGGCGGAGGCGCAGGCGCGCTTCCGGCAGCAGCCGGATGACATCGCGCGGCTCTATGTCCGGAGCCAGCGTGGAGAGATGGTGCCGGTGGGTGCGCTGACCAGTTCGGAGTTCCGCGGCGGGCCGAGCATTCAGTCCCGCTTCAACGGCTTCACCTCGGCGCTCATCACCGGCGTGCCCGCGCCGGGGCGCAGCTCCGGCGAGGTGCTGAACGCGGTGGAGAAACTCATCGCCGACAAGTACGAATCGCAGGGGATCGGTTACGGCTACAGCGGGCAGTCGTTCCAGGAGCGGGTCTCCAGTGGAGACAGCGGGCTGGTCTTCGCGCTGGGCCTGGTGCTGGTCTTCCTGGTGCTGGCGGCGCAGTACGAGAGCTGGGCGATTCCCTTCGCCGTGCTGCTCGGCATCCCGTTCGGCATCTTCGGTGCCTTTCTCGGAGTATTTCTGCGGGGCATGGCGAGCGACGTGTATTTCCAGGTCGGGCTCATTACGGTGGTCGGATTGGCGGCGAAGAACGCGATCCTGATCGTGGAGTTCGCTACTGAGCTCCGCAACAAGGGGCACTCGATCGCCGAGGCGGCCACGGAGGCGGCGCGGGAGCGGTTCCGCCCGATTCTCATGACCTCCTTCGCCTTCATCCTCGGCGTGCTGCCGCTGGCGATCGCCGGCGGAGCCGGTGCGGCGAGTCGGCGCTCGCTCGGCACGGGTGTATTTGCGGGCATGCTCACCGCCACGACCGTCGGGATCTTCTTCATTCCGCTCTTCTTCACACTGATCCGGACCTTCAGCGAGCGGGGTCAGCGTGCCAAGGCGACCAGCAGCGCGGCTGTACCGGCGCCGGAGGCCCATTGATCATGCGTCAGACTTTCCTTATCGGTTCACTGCTGCTCACCGCGAGTTGCGCGGTGGGCCCTTCGGTCAAGCTCGGGCCTCCGCCCGCTGCGGTCGTGGTGCGGGACAGCGCCACCTCTCCCGCGGCACGCAGCTTTCTCGACTCGCTCGCGACGGCGCGTGAGGCGGATCGCACCGATTCCACCGTGCTGCCGCTCGCGAAACCTGCGGCACTCGCGCTCGACTCGACCGGGGATGTCGCCTGGCTTGCGGTGCTCAAGGATCCCCAGCTGCTGATCCTGGTGCGCACCGCGGTCGCCAACAACCGAGACCTGCGCACCGCGGTGCAGCGGGTGCAGGAGTACCGCGCCACGCTGGGCGCCGCCCGTGGCGATCTCTTTCCGCAGCTCACCGCGAACGGGACGGCCAGCACCAACCAGAGCATCTTCGGTTCCTTTCCGCCGCAGAAGTTCGACGCGGTGCGGATCACCGCCGATCTCGCCTGGGAGCTCGACTTCTGGGGCAGGCTGCGGCGCCAGACCCAGGCGGCCCGCTTCGACTATGAGTCGAAGGAGTCCGACCAGCGCGCTACCGTGCTCTCGTTGGTGAGCGACGTCGCAACCGCCTATCTGGAGCTGCGCGAGCTGGACGACGACCTGCGGATCGCGGAACAGACGCTCGCCTCCCGGCAGAGCACCCTGAATCTGGCCCGGCAGCGCTTCGACCAGGGAGTGATCTCGGAGCTGGATGTGCGCCAGTTCGAAGCCGAGGTCGCCGACCCGGCCGCGAGGGTCGCCGAGTTCTCGCGGCGCCGGGTGCAGAAGGAGAATCAGTTGAGCGTGCTCCTGGGCCAGGAGCCGGGCGTGATTGTGAGGGGGAACCCGTTGTCGGAGACGGTCGCCGCCGTCGATGTGCCGGACTCAGTGCCCGGATCGCTGCTGATACGGCGACCCGACGTCCGGCGTGCGGAACAGGAGTGGGCCGCCGCCACCGCGCGGATCGGCGTCGCGCTCGGGAACCGGCTGCCGAAGGTGAGCATCACCGGCTCCTACGGGACCCAGCGACCCGACTTCTCCAAGCTCTTCGGCAGTCAGGCGGAGGTGTACACCCTGCAGGGGGGCATCTCGATTCCGCTCTTCACCGGCGGCCGGTTGCTGAATCAGGAGCGGGCCGCGCGGGCCCGGGCGGAGCAGGGCCGCTCGAAGTATGAGCAGGCGGTGCTCTCCGCGCTTCAGGAGGCGAACGACGCGTTGGTCGGTGTGCGTACCACCCGCGACCAGCTGGTGGCGCAGGAGACCCAGGTGCGCGCCTTGCGCCGGGCATCCGCGCTGGCGGAGAAGCGCTATCAGAACGGGGTCTCGAGTTACCTCGAGGTGCTCG
>JBDTTN010000386.1:0-3475 GCA_039930625.1 Gemmatimonadota bacterium
GATTCCACGTCGAAAAGGCCGCCCACGGTGACGATGCCCTCGTCATGCTGCAGCGGCAGCCCTACGGCGTGGTCCTGCTCGACGAGCAGATGCCCGGGCGCCGCGGGCTGGAGCTCTTCCGTGCCATCCGCAGTATCGACGCCTCGATGCCGGTCGTGATGGTCACCAAGAGCGAGGAGCCCGCGACGCTCAAGGATGCAATCGGCGCCGAGATCTCCGACTATCTGGTCAAGCCGGTGAATCCGCGGCAGGTGTTGTCGGTCGTGACCCGGCTCCTGGAAGGCGACCGGATTCGCCAGCAGCGACTCTCGCGCGACTTTGCGACCCGCTTCCGCGAACTGGAGGCCCGCCGCAATCACGACATGAACTGGCGGGACTGGACCGAGATCGTGGTCGAGCTGGCGGAGTGGGAGGTGCGGCTCGGCCTCGCCGATGAGCCCGGACTCTCGGAGGCGCTCCGCACCCTGCAGGAGAGTTTGCGGCAGGCCTTTGCCGGCTTCGTGGAGCGATCGTATGCGGGCTGGCTCAAAGGCAGCCGGGCAGACCGGCCTCCGCTCAGCGTGGACATCGTGCCCGAGTTCGTGGAGCCGGCGCTCAGGCAGCACGGCAAGGCGCTGCTGGTGGTGGTGGACTGCCTCCGCCTGGACCAGTGGGAGGCGATCCGGCCACTGATCAGCTCCCGCTTCGACGTCGAGACCTCCTATTACTTCTCGATCGTGCCGACGGCCACTCCCTTCGCGCGGAACGCGATCTTCAGCGGACTGCTGCCCAGCAATCTCTCGACCCGGTATCCGCAGTGGTGGCGCGACCAGGACGAGACCAGCCTGAACGCCCACGAAGCGGACCTGCTGACGGCGCAATTGCATTCGCACTACGGCCGTCACATCCCGGTGCGCTACGAAAAGGTGTTCACCGCGGCCGACGGCGAGGCGCTGCTCACCCGGCTGCCGGCGCACCTCGCCGCGGATGGAGTGACGGCGCTGGTCTTCAATTTCATCGATCAGCTGACCCATGGCCGCACCGAGAACTCCACCCTCTTCGAAGTGGCGCGGGATACCTCCGCGCTCCGCAGCCTCACCCGGACCTGGTTCGAGCGCTCGGCACTCTGGGGCGCACTGCGTGAAGCGGAGCGACGCAACGTGCCGGTGCTGCTCACCACCGATCACGGCTCGATCCACTGCCACACGCCGGCGACCGTGTACGCCCGAAGGGACGCGACCGCAAACCTGCGCTACAAGTTTGGCGAAGATCTCCGCGCCCAGGAACGCGATGCCGCGATCGTGGTGGATGACCTCGTCGGCTGGGGACTGCCGCCACGCTCGCCGGGGACCCGGCTCCTGTTGGCCACCGGCGACCGGTTCTTCGTCTATCCCACCAAGCTCCGTGAGTATCAGGCCCGCTATCGCGGCGCCTTTCTGCACGGAGGCGTGACGCCGGAGGAGATGATCCTGCCCATCGCGCTGCTCACGGCGAGGCGCGGTGGCTGAGAGCAGGCTGTCGTCCGGCGACCGGGTGTCCTCGCTCACGCGGCTGCTCGGCTGGTTGCGACCCTATCGGCTGATGCTCGGCCTTGGTCTCGTCGCGACGACCGTCGCCTCCGTGCTGGACGGCGCCACGCTCCTCCTGCTGATCCCGCTGCTCCGTCATCTCTTCGGTACTGCCGGTACCCTCGGCGCCGGGAGCACCGGGCTGGAAACATTCGTGGACCGGGTGCTGGCGCCGCTGCTCGCCGGTGCCTCACCCGCCGGCGTCACGGTCCGGCTGGTAGCACTCCTCTGGAGCGCGCTGCTCGGCAAGAACGCGCTGTCGTATCTCTCCGGCCAGCTCAGCGTCCAGGCGCAGGAGGGACTGGTCCGCGACCTCCGCGCCGCCCTCTTCGAACACCTGCTGCGGCTCGATCTTGGCTGGATCGAGCGGACCCGCGGCGGCCAGGTCATCGCGCGCATCATGCAGGATGCCGATCAGGCCAAGGCCGCCATCAGCGCCGGGCTCGCGTCGTTCTTCCAGAACCTGGTGCTCATCCTCACCACGATGGCCGTGCTGGCGCAGCTCTCCTTTCCGCTCACCCTGCTCACCCTTGCCGCGGCACCGCTGCTCCTGTTCGGCATCCGCCAGCTGCTCACCCGACTCCGCAAGCACGCCCGCGCCAGAGCCGATGAGGCGGGAGAGATGACCGCGACCGTGGCCGAGCGACTCGGCGCGGTAAAGCTGATCCGCACCTATGGAGGAGAGGCGGGCGAGGGCGAGCGGTTTCGCGGGCAGGCCGATCGCTATCGCCGCCACGTCGCGCGGACTCAGCGCTTCGCCGCGTTGACCGGGCCGGTGAGCGAGCTCTTCGGAGGACTGCTGCTGGTGCTGCTGATCGCCGCTGGTGCCTCGCCCGGCTTCGTTGGCGGGAGTCTGACACCGGAAGGGTTGATGGTCTTCATCGTCGCCGCCTTGCGGGTCATGTCACCGCTCAAGGCGATCACCCAGTTCCCGGGGCAGATGGCACAGGCGCTCGCGAGTGCGGAACGGGTCTTCGAGGTGCTCGACCTCCCGTCGGCCGAGGCGGAGCCGGCGGGGCTGCCCGTCGCGCGGTTTGCACAAGAGGTGACCTTCGACCGGGTCGCCTTCGACTATGGCGACGGCCCGGTGCTCAGCGACATCTCGTTCACCCTGCCGCGCGGAAAGATCATCGCGCTGGTCGGCCGCTCCGGGGCGGGCAAGACCACGCTGGCGGAGCTCTTGCCTCGACTCCGGGAGCCGACCCGCGGACGCATCCTGCTCGACGGCATTCCCCTCGCCGAATGCAGCCGCAATTCGGTACGATCCCTGATGGGCTTCGTGGGGCAGGAGACCGTGGTCTTCAACGATACCGTGTTCGCCAACATCGCCTATGGCCGCCCCGCCGCGACCCAGGCCGAGGTGGAGGCGGCTGCCCGTGCCGCCAATGCCCACGCCTTCATCCTGCAGCTCCCGCTGGGCTACCAGACGCTGCTCGGCGAGCGCGGGGCCCGGCTCTCCGGGGGACAGCGGCAACGCCTGGCGATTGCCCGCGCGGTGCTGCGCGATCCTCCGATCCTCATCCTCGATGAGGCCACCAGCGCGCTGGACAGCGAATCGGAGCGGCTGGTCCAGGATGCCATTCACCGGCTGATGCAGGACCGCACCGTGCTGGTGATCGCGCACCGGCTGGCGACGGTCCGGGATGCCGACCAGATCCTGGTCCTCGATGAGGGCAGCATCATCGAACGGGGAACCCACGACGAGTTGCTCGAGGCCGATGGCCTGTATCGCCACCTTGCGATCGGTTCCGGGATTCGAGTTTCGAGTTCCGGGTCCACCGTCAGCTAGCATGACTACAGGCCCGTTCCTGCAGCAACTCGGAAGCTTGAACTCGGAACTCGGTACTCTATGCTGTAGATTCTCTCCCTGACTCGTATGAACGCCCCCTTCGCCGGTCTCCGGATCCTGTACGTCGCGCCGGTGGACG
>JBDTTN010000387.1:0-3462 GCA_039930625.1 Gemmatimonadota bacterium
TTCAGATTCACCGTGAATACGAGTGGGTGCCCGAACTCGTCTTTCGCCCGACCCGCGCCCGGATTCTCCAGGGATTCCTGGAGCGGGAACAGATCTATTCGACCGCGCTGTTTGCCGCGCGGTTTGAAGCCGCGGCCCGTGCGAACCTGTTGCGGGCCCTCGCTCGGCTGAGCGCCTGAACCACTCTCCTCGCCGAATCGGAATGCCTCAGCTGTACCTGCAGACATTTGGTGGCCTGGCGATTCTGCGCATGGGGGCACCCGCGGAAGGCGCGGGCGCGCAACGCCGGCGGCTCGCCCTGCTGGCCCTGCTCGCCGCGGCGGGGGAACGCGGCATGCCCCGGGAAAAGTTGCTGCTCATCCTCTGGCCGGAGAGCGACCTCGAGCGGGCCCGGAAGAATCTCGCCCAGGCGGTCTATGCCCTTCGGCGCGATCTCGGCGCGGAGGAACTGGTGCAGGGCACCAACGACCTCCGCCTCAGTACCGACCTCCTCAGCAGCGACCTAGCTGAGTTTCAGCGGGCGATTGCCGAGGGGCGCAAGGAGGATGCGGTCGCCCTCTATAAGGGGCCGTTCCTCGAAGGGATCTTCTTCGATGAAGCGCCGGAGTTCGAGCGCTGGGCAGAGTCCGAGCGGGCCCACTACGCCCGCGAGTACGCGGAAGCCCTCGAGTCACTTGCCATCCAGGCTGCGAACCGCGGGGAACCGCGGATCGCCGCCGGCTACTGGCGCAAACTCGCCAACACCGATCCGCTCAACGCCAAGGCCGCACTCGGCCTGATGCGGGGGCTTGCCGCGGCGGGAGACCGCGCCCAGGCGCTGCAGCACTATCGAGTCTACGAGATGCTACTGCGGCAGGAGCTGGAACTTGCTCCCGATGCGGAACTCCGCCGCTACGCCGACGATCTGCGCCAGGAGAAGACTCCCGTCCCCGGGGTGCCAGCAGCGGTAGCTCCTGCTCCATCGGCGCCGCCGCCACCACCAGCCGCGGCGGCGACTCCGCCGGCAAGCGCGAGTCCCCCTCCGGCACGCCCGACACTCCTGGAGGTGCCGGTCTCGACGGTCCCGGGGACGCCGGCCGTCACCCGGCCGGCCCCGACCTCGGAGCCATCGGGACGACGGATGGTCTCCGGGTTCACGGACGAGTACGCGCGGCCGCGACCGATCTCTTCTCCCGGCGTAGCACCGGCCGCGGCGCCGATCGCGCCCGCGCCCGCGGCATTGACCCACCCGCCCTTCCTCAAACGGGCCAGCACCCGTTGGGGCATGGCGATCGGTGTGGCGTTAGGCGCCATGCTCGCCGCCGGGATATTTCGGATGCGGGCGACAGTCAGCCATGCCGATTCGGCCAGAAAGCCGGTGGTCGCGGTCGGCCTGATCCAGGACTACACCAGGGGAACCGACGGCCTCGCTCGGCCGTTGGCGGACATGCTCGCCACCGACCTTGCCCGCGGGCGGGACGTGGAGGTGATCAGCACCGCCCGGATGTATGAGTTGATGTCACAGGGTCGGATCGCTGACACGGCCGCCGCGATGGTGCGGGCGGCGCGCGCCGCCGGCGCAACGGAGCTGCTGGACGGTGCGCTCTACCAGCGGTCGGCGGGGCGGCTGCAACTCGATCTCCGGCGGACCAGCCTGGCCAGCGGGAGCATGATTCAGTCGTACACCGCCGAGGCGGGCGATCTCTTTGCGCTGGTGACGGAAATACGGAAGGGGATGGCGTCGTTCGCCGACACCGCGAATGGTGGCAGTCTGGCCGACGTCACCACCCGATCGATCGTCGCCTACCGATTGTACGAAGAGGGGCTCCGCGCCCGATTCCTGGGCGATATCAACAGCGCCAGACGGCTGTTGCTCGCGGCCCTGACGGAAGACTCCACCTTTGCGATGGCGGCGTACTGGCTCGCGCGCTCCGGCGGCAGCTTCAACGAGACCAACACCATCCGGGACTACGAACGAGCGCTGCGGTTGGCCTCCCGCGCGAGTGATCGAGAACGACTGCTCATCACTGCGGGCTGGGCCAACGCCACCGACGACCCCTCGCGCATCGCGATCGCGGAGACCCTGACGGTCCGCTATCCCACAGAACTGGAGGGCTACCTCTGGCTCGGCATCGGGCGGGTGGGCGCCGGAGACTTTCTCGGCGCGCTCGCACCGTTCCGCCGGGTCATCGACCTCGACTCGGCGTCGCTGCACCGGAATCAGAACGCGCCGCGGGGCGTCGCGGGCTGTCATGCCTGCGACGCCTTCTATTCATTGATCAGTGCCTATCAGATGATGGACTCACTGCCCGCAGCGGAGCGGGTCGCGCGCGAATGGCTCCGGCGGCAGCCGCAGAGCTTCGAGGCGGCGGGTCAGGTGAGCTGGGTGCTCATGATGGCGGGCCGCTACCAGGAAGCCCTCGCCGCTGACCAGCAGGTTTCGGCCCTCGCACCCGAGCTGCAGCGGGATGGCTTCAAGGCGATGGTCGCATTGCGCGCGGGGGACTATCCCGCTGCCGACGCTTACTATCACGGCCTCGAGTCGACTCAATACGCCAGTGATGCCTTTGAATGGCTGAACCGCTCGCTTCGGGCGCAGGGGCGGCCCCACGATGCGCAACTGCCCGCCCGGCAGCTGCGCGCAGCGGAGAAGTCGTCACGCCGGGGCTGGCCACCGTACAACGCCCTGTTCGAATACGCTGCGTGGTTCGATCTGGGAGAGTTCCGCCGCGCCGCCGCGCTGTGTGATTCGATCTCGCGAAGCCCGCGGGACTCGACGCCATCGCAGATCGCACGGCACCGTGTATGGACCCAGACGCTGCGCGCGACCGCGCTCGCGGCGGCGGGCGACACGACGCTTCTGCGGCGCATGGCAGACAGCATCGAGACGTGGGGACGGGGCAGTGCCTATGGGCGGGATCAACGCCTCCACAATTACGTCCGCGGCCTGCTGCTCGAGGCCGAGGGCCAACTGGAGGAGGCCGCGAGCGCCTACCAACGGTCCGTCTACTCTCCAACGGCCGGTTACACCCGAATCAACATGGCACTCGGCCGCGTGCTGCTGCGGCTGGGGCGGCCGAAAGAGGCGGCCTTCTGGGGTGAGGCGGGGCTCAAGGGGGGATTCGACGCAGGGGGATCGTACGTCACCCAGACCGAGCTGGCGGAACTCGCAGCGACGGCATGGGACGCGGCGGGCGTGCATGACAGTGCACTGGTGCGATACGACCAGGTAGTCCACAACTGGCGCAACGCGGAGCCGATGTTCAGCGCGCGAGTCGAGCGGGCCCGGCTGCGCGCCGCCGCGCTTCGCGCCGGACGATGACCTGGTGTGAGTTCGCTCACACTCCGCGCGTCGTGAATGCCGTTCCGCACACTGTCAAGGCAGCGACGCACGATGTGACATGCGAAGAGGACTTGCGCCGTGTGAGGAACAGCCGATATTCACGCTCGTGCTGATCAATCTCGTCCCGGAGTTTCTCTCCG
>JBDTTN010000388.1:0-3453 GCA_039930625.1 Gemmatimonadota bacterium
TTGTACTTCAAGGCGCACGATGCCCAGCATCGGACGTCGTTCTGGGCCGTCAGCGCAGCGGGGGGCACACCGCGCATGCTGCTGCGGCTGGACGATCCCAACTGGCAATCCATCCGGCCCTTCTTTGCGACCGACGGCAAGCGCTTCTACTTCCCGGTCGAGGATCGGGAGAGCGACATCTACGTCGCGGAGCTGTCGCAGAAGTGAGTGCCGACCTCGGCCGGCTGACGGCCGCCCTCGCCGACCGCTACCGCCTCGAGCGGGAGCTGGGGCAGGGGGGCATGGCCACCGTATATCTGGCGCAGGACCTCAAGCACGATCGCCTGGTCGCGATCAAGGTCCTGAGGCCGGAACTCGCGGCGGCGATCGGCGCCGAGCGGTTTCTGACCGAGATCAAGACCACGGCGAAGCTGAACCATCCTCATATTCTGGCGCTGCACGACTCCGGTGAGGCCGGCGGGTTTCTCTTCTACGTCATGCCGCTGGTCAACGGGGAGTCGCTCCGCGTTCGCATGACCCGCGAGCGGACGCTCCCGATCGACGACGCAGTGCGGCTCGTGCGCGAGGTGGCCGATGCATTGGCCTACGCCCACGCCAACGATGTGATCCATCGCGACATCAAGCCGGAGAACATCCTGCTCCAGTCGGGCCACGCGATCGTCGCCGACTTCGGCATCGCCCGTGCCCTCCGCGTGGCCGGAACTGAGCGGATCACCCAGACGGGGATGGCAGTGGGCACTCCGGCGTACATGAGTCCGGAGCAGTCGGCAGGGGAGCGGGACCTCGATGGCCGGAGCGATCTCTACGCCCTTGCGAGTGTGCTTTACGAGATGTTGGCGGGCGAACCGCCCTTCACAGGAGTCACGATGGACGCGATCCTGGTGCAGCGCTTCACTCGGCAGCCGCCCCGGGTAAGCGCCAAGCGATCGAGCGTCCCCCGCGCCGTTGATGCGGCGCTCTACACCGCCATGGCGCGCGCTCCGGAGGATCGCTTCCCCACCGTCGAACGGTTCGCCGCGGCGCTGGTCGCACCGGCGCCTGCTGCGGAACTGGATCGCTCGATCGCAGTACTCCCCTTCGCCAACATGAGCGGCGATCCGGAGAACGAGTACTTCTCCGACGGCATCTCGGAGGAGATCATCAACGCGCTGGCTCAGCTGCCGGGTCTCCGGGTCGCGGCGCGCACCTCCGCCTTCTCCTTCAAGGGCAAGAATGCCGATCTCCGGAGCATCGGGGACCAGCTCACCGTTGCGACTGTGCTGGAAGGGAGCGTGCGGAAGGCGGGCGGACGGATCCGCATCACGGCGCAGCTGATCAACGTCGCCGACGGCTACCATCTCTGGTCGGAGCGGTACGACCGGGAGTTGACCGACGTCTTTGCCATCCAGGACGAGATCGCGACTGCCATCGCCGAAAAGCTCAAGGTTACGCTCCGGGTGAGCGGCGAGACGCCGCTGGTCCGCCCGCCCACCGCCAACGTCGAGGCGTACGAGCTGCTGCTCAAGGGCCGGGCCCTCACCCGCCAGCGGGGACCCTCGCTGCTCCGTGCGGTCGAGGCCTATGACCAAGCCATCACGCTCGACCCGCGCCTCGCGCTGGCCCACGCCGAGCTCGCCCAGGCGCTGATTCTGCAGGCGCTCTATGGGCTGGCGTCTCCGGCGGAGATCGGGGAGCGAGCCCGGCGAGCGGCGGCGCGCGCACTGGAGCTGGAGCCGGATCTCGCGGCCGGCCACCTGGTCCAGGGACTATACGCCCAGATGGTGGAGTACGATCGGGCTGGCGCTTCCACGGCGTACGCCCGCGCGGTCGAGCTTGACCCCCTCGATGCAGATGCCCGCTCGATCCAGGCGGCATTCGACTTCTGCTATCTGCGAGGCGACTTCGCCGCCGCACAGGCGCAGCTGCGCGAGATCCTCGCGGCTGACCCGCTCAACACCAATGCCCTCGGACAGCTGAGTATCGCGCTCAGCTTCGCGGGAGAGTTGGACGCCGCCGCCCGACAGGCCCGCCGCGCCACCGAGCTGGATCCCAACTCCTTCTACGCCCACTGGGCCCTGCTCAACGCCCTGATGCTTGGCGACGATCCCGAGGCAGGGATCGCCGCCGGACGCAGTGTGCTCTCTCGCTTCGGACGGCATCCCTGGCTGCTGATGGGGATGGCCTACGCCCACGGCGCGGCGGGACGGCCGGAGGGCGCCGAGCCGTTCTACCAGGAACTCGCCGCCCGGGCCCAAGGAGAGTACGTCCAGCCGATGGCGCTCGCGGTTGCCGCGATCGGTACCGGCCGATGGGAGCGAGTCTTCCGGCATCTGCAGGAGGCGGCCACGGTGCGCGATCCGTTGATCACCGCGATGGCGCTGCGCTGGCCCGGGCTGGAGGCGGTCCGCAGCACACCGGAGTACTCCGCGGTTCTGGAGCTACTCGGCTGGGAGGCTACGCATGGCTGAGACGCTCCCGCCAGGCCGCCCGATCTCCCTCGCCGATATCCGCGCAGCCCGCGAGCGGATTGCGGGGACCATCGTGCGGACTCCCCTGGTCCGGCTGGAGCTGGGACCGGACTATCCCGACATCCGCCTCAAGTTGGAGAATCTCCAGCCGATCAACGCCTACAAGCTTCGCGGTGCCGCCAACGCGGTGGCGCTGCTGCCGGAGTCGGCGCGGCAGTGCGGGGTCTGGACCATCAGCGCGGGCAACGCCGGGCAGGGCGTCGCGTACGCCGCGCGGAGCGCGGGCGTACCCTGCACCGTCGTCGCCATCGAGACCGCCCCGCTCTCCAAGCTGGAGCGGATGCGGGCGCTCGGCGCGCGGGTCATCCCGGTGCCGCACGAGGTGGCGTGGCAGGCACTCGAGGACCGCGCCTATCCCGGCGTCGAGGGAAGTTTCATCCATCCCTTCGACGATCACGATTTCATCGCCGGCCACGGCACGATGGCGCTGGAGATCCTCGAGGACGCGCCGGACACAATCGCGGTCATCGCCGCCATTGGCGGGGGTGGACTGATCACCGGCGTCGCCAGCGGGATCCGGGCCCTCCGGCCTGAGATTGCGGTGTGGGGTGCCGAGCCGGAGACTGCGGCGCCCGCGGCCCTGTCGTTCCGTCACGGAGAGGCGCGCGCTTTTCCCGACTGGAAGGCCTCGTTCGTCGATGGTGCCGGGGGCCGCAGCGTCTTCCCGCGGATGTGGCGGCGGATGCAGCCGCTGGTGGCGGGCAGCATCGTGGTCACCCTTGCCGAGACCCGCCGGGCCATGCGACTGCTGGCGGACAAGGCACGGGTGATCAGCGAGGGCGCGGGCGCACTGTCGGTGGCTGCGGCGCTGACCGGCAAGGCCGGTCGCGGGCCCATCGTCGCGATCATCTCCGGCGGGAATATCGATCTCGAGAAGTTCTCCGCGCTGATCGCCGAGGCTGCGGGATGACCGACCTCCGGGGCCAGCTCCAGCAGACGTTAGGCA
>JBDTTN010000389.1:0-3437 GCA_039930625.1 Gemmatimonadota bacterium
AGGAGGCGCTGCGACGGGAGTGGCGGCAATGGGATGGAGAGGTGGAGGAGGTGCGTCGCTGGCGCCGGCCACTCTGGCTGTTGCTCCTGATAGGCACGCTGGTCCTCGGTGTCGCCGGCTACGTCGGCCTTGTCCTCGGCGGCTACCTCCCGGTGCCGGGGCTGCTGGCCGCCACGGTGGAGAGGATCTGGGCTGCGTGGAATTGATAGGCGTGGGGATCGACCTGGTGGATATCGCCCGCATCGAGCGGATGATCGCGCGGCACGGCGACCGGGTGCTCGCCCGATTCCTCACGGCACACGAACGGGCCTACGTCGAAGGACGGCACCGCCCGGCGATGCACATCGCCGCGCGCATCGCTGCCAAGGAGGCCGCCTACAAGGCCCTGCAGGTGCTTCCCGGAGCGCGGGCGGTCAGCTGGCACCACCTGGAAGTGGAGCGGGAGACCGAGGGCAGGCCATTCCTGAATCTCTTCGGCCTCGCGAGGGAGCTGATGGAACGGCATGGACCGCTGCGGGTCGAGCTGTCGCTCTCGCACTCGGACGCGACGGCCGGCGCGGTGGCCGTCCTGGTGCGGGGTGCGCCGGTCAGACCTCGCGACGGTTGAAGAACATCCTCAGCGCCCTCGGCGCCGCGCGGAGACGCTCCAGCAGCGACGGCGCGAACGCGAACTGCAGAAACGCATCCCGATTGCCGTAGCTCGCTTCGTGATAGCCGAACCACCACGGCTTCCGGACCCAGTCGAGAAGGTCGGTCCCCACGTAGCGCGGCCGGCAGGTCTCCAGCAACCCGATCTCTCCGTGGGTTCGGCCCAGCCCCGACTGCTTCTCTCCACCGTGCGGTACTTCGGAGATGCCGACGTGGCTGGTCGCGTCGTTGACGAGTACCGCGCCCGCCTCGATCCGTTCGGCCAGTTGGGCGCCCCGCGCACGGTTGCCTGTCCACACGCTGCCTGACAATCCGTAGGCAGAGTCGTTCGCGATCCGCAGTGCCTCGCCGGCGTCCCGTGCCGGAACCACCGGCATGACAGGGCCGAAGACCTCCTCACGCCAGAGCGGAGAATCCAGCGGGACGTCGGTGACCACCGTGGGCTCGAAGAAGGTGGGACCGAGGTCCGGCCGACGCCGTCCGCCGACCCGTACCTTCGCGCCTCCTGCCACGGCGGCCGCGAGCTGCCGCTCGAGCTCATGGAGCTGGCTCTCCCGGATCATCGGTCCCATGTCCACGCCGGGCGTCACCCCGGGTCCAAGTTGGAGCAGCGCCACCTTCTGAATCAGCGCCGCAACCATGCGATCATACGCCGGCTGCTCGACAATCACCCGCTTGGCCGCGACACAGGTCTGTCCTCCATTGGTGAAGCGGGCCCAGATGGCGCCGCTCGCCGCGCGATCAATGTCGGCATCCGCCAGCACGATGCAGGCGTCGCTGCCACCAAGTTCCAGGCTGACGGGGATGAATCGCTCGGCGGCCGCCACCGCCACCTTCCGTCCAGTCCGCGCGCTCCCGGTGAAGAAGACCTTGTCAGGCCCGGCCTCGACCAGTGCCGCCCCGATCTCACCCGTACCAACCACCAGCTGGCAGATAGCCGGCGGAATCCCGGCTTCGTGCAGCAGGGCGACGCCGAGGTCGGCGGTGCGGGTCGTGAACTCGCTGGGCTTGAGGACGACGGCGTTGCCGGCGAGCAGCGCGGGCAGCATCTCCCCGAAGGGAAGGAGCAGCGGGTAGTTCCACGGCGATATGATCGCGATCACTCCGAGCGGCTCCCAGTGCAGCCGACCACGCTTCCCCAGAAAGGCAATGTTCGCGTGTGCGATGCGACGGGGACGGAGAATCGACTCGGCGTGACCGATGTAGTAGCGGGCAAGGTCGAGAGTTACCGCGACATCAGTGAGCAGCGCTTCGCCGAGCGGCTTGCCGTTTTCCCGGGTGATCAGCGCCGCGACTTCCTGCCGACGCTGGTACAGCAACCGCTGAAAGCGCTCGACCAGAGCCCTGCGTTCCCGAAACGGCCGCGCCGCCCACTCGGGCTGGGCGGCACGGGCGCTCCGCACCGCGAGCTCCACCCCCTCAACCGGAGTCGCCGGAGTCTCCGCGAAGCTGAGACCGGTGGCAGGATCGACCGCTGGGATCTTAGTCATGGCCGGAAAACTAGCTGACCGTGCCGTGGGTCGATTTCCCAATCCTACTTCCAATTCCGACCATTCTACCATAGTTTAGCGGCTGCTCACATAAGATCGGATGAGAATGTTTCTCATTGTCATGGCGCCACTGGTCGCGACGCTTCTCGGCGCCGCGCCGGCACTCCCCCCTGATCAGGACGATCAGACGGCCACTGTTCGCCGCATCGCTGCGACAGCGGCGCTGGCTGCCCAGGAGTACGGAGTGGGGGTGCATGCCGGGAAGGTCGTGGCGCCTGCGGAGGTCGAAGAGGCCAGGCTTTTCCTTAGTGAAGCGCGCCGGACCGCAGCGCTCCTGCCGTCCGACGCCGCCCGGCTCGCAATGGTCGAGCTGGACTCCCTCTTTGCGATGGTCTCCCGGACGGCACCGGCCGATTCGCTGGCGCTGCGCTCCCGGAAGCTCGGGGAGATGCTCGCCACCAGGTTGGGCGTCACCCTGGACGAGGTTCCCAGCCGGCAGCCGCTGCTGGCCCGTGGTGCCCGGATCTATCAGACCCAGTGCGCCAGCTGCCATGGCTCGGTCGGTCGCGGGGATGGTATCGCAGGAGCCGCGCTGACCCCCCCGCCAGCGGACCTTACCGACTTCCGCAAGCTCGCCGACGTCACTCCGCTCGACTACTACCTGCGCACCACGATCGGTGTGGCCGGCACCGCCATGCCGGCCTACGAGGGTCGCCTCACCGCCGATGAGCGCTGGGCGGTGGCCCTCTACGCCACCCTGCTGCATCTCCCCGCGCCGCGAGGCGAGGTGCCTGCGGCTATGCGTGAGTTCGCGACCACGGCGCGGATGACCGATATCGATCTTGCCGCCGCCGTGGCTCCCGGTCAGGACGCCGCCTCGCCCGAAGTTCGGGCGCACATCGCCGCGCTCCGCGTCTACGGAACAGCGGAGACTCGGCCGGACGATGCCGTGCTGGTCTTCAACGTCGTGCGGCGTCAACTCGATAGTGTGCTGGTCCAGGCTGCCGCAGCCCAGGGCGAGCGCGCTAGTACGACCGCCTTCGATGCGTACATGACGTTCGAGCAGGTGGAACTCGGCGTGCGCGCGAAGAATCCGGCATTGGCCAACGCGCTCGAAGCCGGGTTCGCCGCGCTCCGTACCCGCGCAGCGGGCGGAGCCACCCCCGCAGAGCTGCGAGAGATCCACCTCCGACTGCTCGGGGACCTGGAGAACGCCGAACGCACCATCGGCGATCAGCTCTCGCCGCTCAATCTCTTCGTCCAGTCGTTTGTGCTGCTGCTTCGCGAAGGCCTCGAGGC
>JBDTTN010000390.1:0-3423 GCA_039930625.1 Gemmatimonadota bacterium
ACGAGGGTGATGCGCGGGGCCTTGAGGATTTCCATGGGACGTCGGGTCAGAGAAATAAGGGGAAAGGGAACCGGGAAACGGGAAATGGGGAAAGAGGATGGCACGAGGCGAGACTGGGTCTGGGCTATTGCCCGGGGGTGGCGTTTCCCGGTTCCCGTTTCCCCGTCCCCGGTTCAGCGATCTCCATCCTGCTCCTGGCGTATCCCCCGGTTCGCTCGATGTCGCGGAGCGCCAGAGCGATGTCCTCCGGAATCGCCGCCGCCCCGGGCCCGATCTTGAGCCCAGCCATCGCCGATTCACCGGAATCCAGCTTCACGCCGGGGTTCAAGATACCATCGGGATCGAACGCCGTCTTGACCCGCCGGAACAGCTCCACGATCTCGGCGCCGTACTGCGCCTCCAGTAGCGGCGCCCGCAGTCGACCATCGCCATGTTCGCCGCTCACCGTCCCGCCCAGCTCGATGACCGCCGAACTCACCTCGTCATAGAGCGCCCGGATCCTCGTCGGCCAGTCCGGTTGCGCCAGCTCGGGCAGCGCATTGACATGGACGTTCCCGTCCCCCGCATGGCCGAAGATCACCACCGTGATCCGCTGCCGAGCGGCCGCCTCACGGATGGCGCGCACATAGGCGCCCAACCTCGGCAGGGGGACACAGCCGTCCTCGATGATCTGCATCGACCGCCGGTCCGCGGGGAGGCCCGCGAGGATCGGACTCGCCGCGTGGCGGATCGCCCACAGCTCCTTCTCCTCCTCGACGGTCAGCGCCGTGGTCATATCCAGCGCGAGCGACTGCATTGCGCGGACCGCATCGCCCGCCGCGCCGCGGGCCGCCTTCCTGTTGCTGCGCTCGAATTCCACCAACAACAGCGCCTCGGTACCCGCGGGCACATCGAGCGCAGGTTCGCCCTTCGTTGCTCGCGCTCCCTGCACCAGGTCGAGAAAGGTCCGGTCCAGCAGTTCGACTGCCGACGGCTCCAGGGAAATCAGCGTCCGCACCGCCTCTTCGAGATCCTCGAGCGAGCGGAGCGCAATCCTGACTCCGCTCCGCGCCTCCGGAATCGGGTCCAGCCGCCAGCGGATCGTCGTGATCAGGCCGAGCGTCCCCTCGGCGCCAATCAGCAGCTCGAGATCGTCCCCGGTCGCCAGCCAGTGATCGAGTGCGTAACCAGAGGTGTTCTTTCGAACCCGGGGAAACCGGGCCCGGACCTGCTCGGCCGCGAGCCGGATCGCCGGCGCAGTTTTCTGGTGGAAGCGGTTCACGGCAGTAGGCAGACCGCGGTTGATCGCGCCCTGACTCGCCATCTGACCGCTCGTCTCACCGCGGCTCAGCCAGCCAACTTCTCCATCGCCCGTCACCACCTCCATGCCCATCACCCAGGCACGCACCGGCCCGTAGCGGACGGTGCGTGCGCCGGACGCATTGGTCGCCACCATTCCGCCGAGCGTCGCCCAGGCGCTGCTGGAGGGATCGGGAGGGAGCCGAAGACTGTGCGCCGCGGCCGCCCGGTTGAGCTCACCCAGCGTGATGTTGGCGCTGGTGATCGCGGTGCGAGATCCTGGATCGAGCTCGAGGGTGCGCGGCATGCGGTCGCGCAGATCCACGATCACGCCCGAGCCCACGGCGTTGCCCGGTATGCCGCTCCCCGCCCCGCGCGCCGTGAGTGCTGTCCGGCTGGTTCGGGCCCAGCTCACCAGCGACTGCAATTCGGCCACGCTGGCCGGGACGGCGACGCCGAGTGGTATGAGCCGATAGATCCCGGCGCCCTCCGAATAGGCGGCGCGGGCGCGAGGATCGGTGTTCACCAGGGGGTGTGACCCCGGAAGCTGCGGCATGCCCAAACGTAGCCGCTCTCCCTTGACAAGGAATGGCAAACAGGGAAAGGCTTAGTAATAATGTCGGAAATCCCCAGGGCCCAGCTCATTCACATCGACGTCGACCGCCGTCTCGGCCACGAATGGGACGAGTGGGACGGCAAGCCGCTGCCCAATCTCGGCAACTTCGACAGCGAACCGGGCCTCTTCTTCGTCTGGGCGGCAGGCACGATCGTCGTCGCCCTCGGAGTCATCGCCGGCATCCTCTACCTGCTGAGCCCTCGGCTCGGACTCATCTCCCCGATGGTTCCGACCGTACTCTGGCTGGCGCTCGGCGTAACCGCCATCCTCACCTGGGCCTGGATGACCCTCATCATCGGGTCATTCCTCGTCCGGCGGCCGATGCTCCCGGAGCGGCTGGCGGAACGCGGACCCTTCCTCTGGCTGATGCGCTGGACCTCACTGGTCGCGGGTCGGTTCGGTCGCCGGGACTGGGTGGAGAACGCCGCGGTGAAGGTCTACGACTTCTTTGCCTCATCCCGGTCGCGGAAGGTCGGCAAAGGCGAACTGCTCCTGCTCATTCCCCGCTGCCTCTCCAAGGCGGCGCTCGATGGCGTGCTCGCGATCGCGGGGAAGTATGAGGTTGCCGTCTTTGTCGCGACGCGGGGGCAGCTGGCTCGGCGGGTGATCCGCGAGCGCCGCCCCCGTGCCGTCGTCGCCGTCGCCTGTGAACGCGACATGGTTTCGGGATTGACCGATGTGGCGGGCAAGGTTCCGGTCCTCGGCCTCACGATGTCGCTCCCCGCCGGTCCCTGCAAGGACGCGGGGATCGATCTTGTGCAGCTGGAACACTGGGTGAAGACCTACGTCGTCTAGTCGCCCAATCGCCCAACCGCCTAATCGCCCAATCACCTAATCGCCCAATCGCCCAATCGCCCCACCTACTTCCCCGTCGTATCCGCCGCACCCGCCCCCGCATACAGCTTCGCCAGTTCGGTCACGATCTCTTCCATCCGTTTGCCCACGGGGTGGTCGGTCGGCACCTGGCGATCGAGCTCTCGCGCCGAGCGACTCGCGTCCGCCACCGGCCGGAAGATGGTCTCCACGGTGAGCCGGCTGTGCCCCGAGCGGGTCGGATCCACCCACGCGCGGACCTGCACCACGTCGGGTCCGATACGGCGGGCGGACGTCGCCCGCTTGGTCTTCGCGTCGAACCAGGCCGTTTCTATGTAGCCGTCGCGCACCACCACCGTTTCCACGGGGAGCGAGTCGGAGCGCAACACGTCGGCCAGCGCGCCGGTGGCGCCTTTGACCTCCAGCTCCAGCTCCGCCTGGGCAGCGCCGGTGACGGGCGGGAAATAGGGCCGAGTCGTCGCCGGCGAACAGGCGGATGCAGAGAGAACGATGCCCAGCAGCAGACGACGCATTCCAGTTCCTCGCAGCGCGACTTGAGGTCAGCGGCCCAGCTCCACCGGGAGCGCAGGATCGTGGCTGTAGTCATAGAATCCGCGCCCCGACTTCCGGCCGAACAGCCCCGCCGTCACCATCCGGCGGAGCAGCGGCGGTGCGGCGTAGCGACTCTCGTGATACTCCTCGAACATGATGTCGGC
>JBDTTN010000391.1:0-3416 GCA_039930625.1 Gemmatimonadota bacterium
GCGGCAACCACCCTGGCGACCGGTGTGTCGGCGTCGGGATCGTCGTCGCCACGGATCACATCGTCGGGACGCACCAGCGGCGGAGAAATTCTGCGGCTGAAGGTTCCGGTCCCGATCTCACGCAGCCTCGACTGCTGCACGCCCTCGGCGGTGGCGGCGATCTCCACCAGCCTCCGAAGGGTCAGCAGCCGGATGTCGGTCGCGTTGTGTGCGGTGCCGCTCACGCTGAAGCCCATGGTGAGGGCCAGGAGGCCGATCAGGCCGAGCTCGGTAAGCACGGCGAGCGCACGCCAGCCGGACCGAGTGTAACGCATGAGAGTCACGGTCGAGGCCAGCAGACCGATCAGCACCAGGAACATGAGCGCGACATGACGCTTGCCGGGAAATTGCCGCTCGACGGTCCCCCACGCGGCAACCCAGCCAAGCAGGGTGCGCCGATCCCGGGAAAGGAACGGCACCAGCGTGGCGCGGTGTCGTGCGTGAATGGCCACGACGGACACGGCGCCATGCTCCAGCTCCGACAGCAGCGAATCGGGGAGCGGCATCAGGCCGATGGTATCCGCCACGAGTGGGACGCTCCCCATGGTGACCTGAATTCCGCCGCGCCAGAAGGAGGCATCGGCGAGCGTGTTGGCGGCGGAGAGCAGCCGCGCTGCGTTGTAGCTCTCGTTGGGACCGGCGGGGGTGAGGACTTCAAGGAAAGCGGTGGCGTGGCGCGCCAGATCGGCATCGCTGGTGTCCGCGACGCCGCGCTCCGCCTCCTCCGCGCTCCACCAGAGCCCGGCGATCGCCGTGATCACCAGGAGCGGTCCCAGCACGATGGGCCAGCGAATCGGGCCCATTATCGGGGTGGCCAGGAGGGATGGCGCGGGGAGGAAGAGACCATGGATGCAGGTAAGTTGCCGAGGTTGGCCACAGGCGCAAGATTGCAGGGATGACGAACATCCCAGTCCTCACGCCGTGGATCAACGGCGTCGCCGTCCCGCTCGAGAATCGCGTCACCGATCCGGTGCTCTTCCCGTTCACCGGGGAGACGGCGGTCATGGCGGCGCAGGGCACTGCCGCCGACCTCGAAGCCGCCATCGCCGCGGCACAGGCGGGCTTCACGACGATGAAGGCGATGCCCCGGCATGCGCGGCGCGATCTGCTGGTGCGGATCGTCGATGCGATGACGCGGGAGCGGCAGGCGCTCGGTGCCGAGCTGGCGACGAGCTGCGGCAAGCCGATCGGACAGGCGCTGGGCGAGGTGGACCGCGCGATCATGACCTTCTCGCTTGCCGCCGATGAGACGCGCCGCTTCGGCGGCGAGGTGATACCGCTCGACATCGATCCGCGCACCGTCGGTTACACCGGGCTGGTGCATCGCTTTCCGGTCGGGCCGATCAGCGCGATCTCACCGTTCAATTTTCCGCTCAACCTGCTGGCGCATAAAGTGGCGCCGGCGATCGCCGTGGGCAGCGCGCTGGTGGTGAAGCCGCCGCCGCAGTGTCCCCAGATGGCATTCCGGCTGGGAAAGATCATGGCGGAGTGCGGGCTGCCCGCGGGCGCGTACAATGTGCTGCACATGACGATTCCGGTCGCCGAGGCGCTGGCGACCGATCCCCGCTTCGCGATGCTCACATTCACCGGCAGCCCGACCGTGGGGTGGCATCTGAAGAGTGTGGCCGGCAAGAAGAAGGTGTGCCTCGAACTCGGCGGTAACGCGGCCGCGATCGTGCACGAGGATGCGGGTGACCTCGACTGGGCGGCGCAACGGCTCGCGCTCGGCGCCTTTGCCTACGCGGGACAGGTCTGCATCAAGGTGCAGCGGGTGCTGGTGCACCGGCCGATCTACGACCGGTTGGTGCAGAAGTTCGTGGCCGCGACGGCGGCGCTGGTGTGCGGCGACCCGATGGATCCGAAGACGGCGGTCGGCCCGATGATCGACCGCGGCGCGGCGGACCGGGTGCAGGCGTGGACCGCCGAGGCGGTGCAGGCCGGCGCGGAGGTACTGCTCGCCGGGAAGCGGACGGGGAATCTGCTGACACCGGGCGTGCTGGCGAATGTGCCCCACGATGCCAAGGTCTCCTGCAGGGAGATCTTCGGACCGGTGTCGATCGTGGCGCCGTACCAGGAATTCGCCGATGCCCTGACAATGGTGAACGACTCCGACTTCGGCTTGCAGGCGGGGGTCTTCACCCACGACGTGAACCGGATCTTCGCGGCATTCGCCGCGCTGGAGGTGGGCGGGGTGGTGGCGAACGACTTCCCGACGCTCCGGGTGGACAACTTCCCCTACGGCGGGGTGAAGGACTCCGGCTTCGGGCGTGAAGGGGTGCGCTATGCGATGGACGAGATGAGCGAACCGCGGATGCTGGTCCTCAACCTCACGAAGTAAGCCAGCGCACTTCGTCCTCGCTGCCGGTATCGAAGACCGCTCGGCCGCCGCCGAGCGGTTCGTCATTCAGGGTCAGGCCACCGAGTGGAACGCGGGCGCGGAGCGCCACCGAGAGCCGGAGCCTGGGCCCCTGCAGTCGCTCGATCCGGAAGACGACCGCGCCGGGGCGGCGGCGGAGCCGGAGATTTAGCATGGTGCTGCCGACGCGGAGGCGACGCAGCGTCATCTCCGGCCAGGCATCGGGGAGGACGGGCTCGAGGGCCAGAGATTCCCTCGGCGCGTCAGGCGACACGCCCCACAGACCTTCGATCACGCCGCGTACGACCTCCGCAGATGGCACAGCGGCAGCTCGAAGCGCTTCCAGCGCCGACTCCCACTTCCCGGCCCGCCAATCGGCAACGATAGCAGGTGACACCGGCGACGCCAGCTCCAGCGCGGGCCAGAGCTTCTCCAGCAGCGGGCGGTCCCCGGTCCACGCGAGGTAGGTTGCGGCGAGCTGGGCGAACGCCGCCTCACACGCGGGATCGTCGTGGCGGGCGAGGCCGCTGGTGGTGACCTCGGCAGGCAGCGCTCCCGCACGATCCCGATGGCGCGCGAGGAAGCGCAGCGTGTCGCGGACAATCTCGCGATCTCCGGCCGCAAGCGCGGCAGCGGAGACGTTACAGGCTTCGGCGGTGCAATAGCGGGCCTGCTCCGGCGGCTCCGCGGAGAGGACCGAGCGGCCGACGCCGGGAGTCTCGGTGAGGGTGGCGTCGAGCCGGACCTTGGCCCAGGTAAAGCCGCGGACCAGCGCAGAGTCAGGCGCCTCGAAGACGGTGAGTCGCTCCTCGAGGCGGCGGGCGTGGAGAATCCGCTCCTGGCGGTAGGCGCGGAGCTTCCGACGCCGCAGCGCATCGAGGATGCGATCGAGCTCCGGCTCACTACCGGCGCCGGCGAGAACGACCCGGACCAGGCTCTCGCCGGTGACGTCGAAGCGGCCGCCATGCGCGGTGAGTGCGCCTGCCGCGGCCATGATCTGCGCCACCGCGGGCTCGTGGCT
>JBDTTN010000392.1:0-3382 GCA_039930625.1 Gemmatimonadota bacterium
ATGTCACTGTTCCCGAAGCCGGGATAGTCGGGCGCGATGACGTGGAAGCGGTCCGCCAGCGCCCGGATCAGCTCGCGGTACTGATGGGACGAGGCGGGGAAGCCGTGCAGCAGGACCAGCTTGGGGCTGGCCGGATCGCCCGCCTCACGGTAGGCGATGTTCAGCCCATCCACCTTGATGCTGCCGAAGGTCACCACCGGCGCGGGGGCGTGCGCGGCCATACGGCCCTGACCAGCCAACGCGGGGTTAGCGAGAATCATCAGCGCGACGGCCGCCGCTGCGGACCGGGTGAGCGCTGAAAAGTGAGAGGTGTGCTGGGAGAGAGCGGGGTGTCGGATCATCGGGTGCTCCTGGCTTGGTCATGGGCCGGGCCAGGCGGTCCATGACGGAGTTAGGGGCCCTGATGTCTGTGGCGGCCGCCCCCGGGTTTGCCTTCCCCCGTTAGCGGCGCGAGCGGGCGGGATCTTACCCCTGGGGTCCGGACTCCTCCAGGTCCTTCAGGGCCGCGAGCAATCCCTCCGTGTCCTCCCTGCAGGCGGCACAGTTCCGAATGTGGTTGGCAAAGTCGGGAAAGCGCTGCGCCGCATTCTCGCCGCGCCGAACGGCGTCGCAGTACTGGTCCAGCACCTCGAAGGCGCCGTCGCAGCCGGGATCGCGCTCGCTATGTCCGAGCAGCCGTACCAGAGGGCGTTCGCTCATGAGACCCGCTCCATGTACCCCGCCTCCGCCAGCGTCCGGCGCAGCTTGCTCCGGGCGTCGTGCAGGGTCTTATAGATGGCGCCACGGCTGCTGCCGAGCCGCTCGGCCAGGACGTCGATGGGCACGTCCTCGAGGACGGCGGCCTGAAAGACCGAGCGCTGCCGCTCGGTCAGCTGCTCACGAACCGCCCGGTGGAGGGATACTCGCAGCTCGTCATCCTGCAAGGCCTGGAGCACCGGCGGGGCCGCGTCCGGCAGGCGGTCCCAAATGCTGTCGTCCGTCTCTACCCGGCGTTGCCGCCAGGCATGCCGGCGCAATCGGGTGGAGATCTCGAAGATGACGAATTTGCAGGCCCACGTGGTGAACCGGGCCTCGCCGCGAAAGTTGTCGAGCTTGGCGAGGATGCCCATGACGGCGTCGCCTGCGGCCTGGAAACAGAGGTCATCGACCTCTTCGACTCCGCGCTCGGGCAGACTCATCCGGCGGCGAGCGGCCTCGGCGCGTGCAACCCGCAACAACAGCGCATGGAGCTCTGTGGTGGCAGCCTCCCGCGCCACTCCCGCGGCACCCAGGCTGCGGAGCCAACGGGCGGATTCGGGATCGAGCGACGGGAGTGGCATGCGCGGAGTATGGAGGTGTCCGCAAGTGCGCGCCAGTCGGTGCGCGATGATTTGAGCCGCCGCGGGGTGACAACCCCCGCCGCAACGGGATAGCTTGCCAGCGTGTCCACTCCAGACGCCAGGTCCGCCCCCGATCCGATCGCGCCGCTCCGGGCTGCGCTGGCCGATCGCTACGTGCTGGAGGACGAGATCGGGCGCGGCGGCATGGCGCTGGTCTACCGGGCCCGGGATCGCCGCCACGACCGTCCCGTTGCCATCAAGATTCTCCGGCCCGGACTGCTCGCCGCCGGCGAGTCTGCCGCGCGGTTCCTGCGCGAGATCCGCTTCGCGGCGCAGCTCACCCATCCGCATATCCTGCCGGTCTACGACTCCGGCGAGATCGCCGATCCCGCCGGCCCGCCGACGCTGTTCTATGTGATGCCCTTCGTGGCCGACGGCTCGCTCCGCGATCGGCTCAAGGCCGCAGGGCGCCTGCCGGTGGAGCAGGCGGTCCGGCTCATTTCCGGAGCGGGCGCCGCGCTGCACTTTGCCCATCGCCAGAACGTGGTCCATCGCGACATCAAGCCGGAGAACATCCTGCTGCAGGATGGCCAGGCCGTCGTGGCCGATTTCGGTGTGGCGCGTGCCGTCTGCGAGGAGTGCGACCGTCAGGCAGTGACGGCCCCCGGCTTTGCCATCGGGACGCCGGCCTACATGAGCCCCGAGCAGGCGAGCGGAGACCCGATTGTGGATGCGCGCAGCGATCAGTACGCGCTCGCCTGCGTGCTCTACGAGTTGCTCGCCGGCGAGCCGCCGTTCACCGGGACGGGGGCGCGGGCCACCATGGCGAGACATGCGACGGAACCGCCGCTTGCCCTCCGGGCTCGACGCGGCGAGGTGCCGCTGCCGCTGGAGCGGGCGGTGCTGCGCGCCCTCGCCAAGGAGCCGGCCGACCGGTTCGAGTCGGTCGCGGCGTTCTGTGAGGCGCTCCTTGGCCCGGGCGACGGCGACGCCGCGCCCCTGCAGCGCGCGATTGCGGTGTTGCCTTTCATCAATGCCAGCCCCGACCCGGACAACGACTACATCAGCGACGGCATCACCGACGAGCTGATTCACGCGCTGGCGCACGTGGAAGGACTGCGGGTCGCGTCGCGCGGGTCGGTCTTCGCGCTCAAGGGGCGGCAGGAGGATGTCCGCGCTGTCGGCGCGATACTCGGCGTGTCGGTCGTGCTGGAAGGGAGCATGCGCCGGGCAGGCGATCGCATCCGCATCACCGCGCAACTCTCCGATGCCGTGGATGGCCGGCTGCTCTGGTCGGAGCGCTTCGACCGCGGCGGCGGGGATATCCTGCAACTGCAGGACGAGCTGGCGGGAACGATCGTCGCCACGCTGCGCGGCTCGCTGCTCGCGCCGGGAACGGTGGGGGAGTTCGCGCCGCGGCGGCGAACGGCGAACCCGCGCGCCTACCACCTCTATCTGCGCGGCCGCCACGCGTGGAACAAGCGCACCGGGGCGGACATGGTGCATGCGGTGGAGTTCTTCGAGCAGGCTATTGCGGAGGATCCCAATTTCGCGCTCGCCTATACCGGACTCGCTGACGCGTACGCGCAGTATGTCGACTACCGGGCGATGCCCGTCGCGGAGGGCCTGGGCCGGGCCCGGGAAGAAGCCAGGCGGGCGATCGCGCTCGACGACTCGCTGGCGGAGGCGCACACCTCCCTGGCGTGGGTGCTGTTCATCTACGACTGGGACTGGGAGGCGGCGGGCGCAGAGTTCCGCCGGGCGATCGAACTGGATCCCGGCTACGCGAGTGCGCACCAGTGGTTTTCGTGGTACCTCGCCGCGATGGGCCGGATGCATGCCTCGCTCGCGGAAGGGGAACGTTCCGCCGAACTGGACCAGACTTCGGTTTCGATCCGGCGCAGCGCAGGATGGTTACACTATTACGCCCGCACTCCCGAACTTGGCCTGCCTCATCTGCAGCGAGCGCTGGTCATGAATCCGGAGTCGTCCGACACCCAGCTGCTGCTGGGGGTGATGCTCACCCAGGCGGGACGGCTCGGTGAGGCCCGGGAGGCGATCAC
>JBDTTN010000393.1:0-3376 GCA_039930625.1 Gemmatimonadota bacterium
AGCCCCGTCTCCGCCCAGGACAAGTACACGGTGAAGGTGCCCGGTGGGCTCGCGTTCTCCGAGTTCAGGGGATACGAGGACTGGCAGGTTGTCTCGATCAGTCACAACGGCGACCTGCTTGCCGCGATCCTCGCCAATCCCGTGATGATTGACGCCTATCGGGCCGGCGTGCCTGGCAACGGCAAGCCGTTCCCCGACGGCTCCAAGATGGCGAAGATCCACTGGAACCCGAAAAAGATGGAGCTGTTCCCCTCGGCGATTGTGCCGGACACCCAGCATGACGTGGACTTCATGGTGAAGGACAGCAAGCGGTTCGAGGACAGCGGCGGGTGGGGATGGGCCATGTTCAAGTACGAGGCCGCGTCCGGTACCTTCACGCCCGGCACCACGGCGGACATGCCGCCGCAGGGGAACGATGCCAAGTGCGGATTCGGGTGCCACACGATCGTGAAGATGCGAGACTTCGTCTTCACCGATTACGGACATCGCTGAACGGGGAAGTGGTTGTCATGAGCGCCGTCGGACGACGGCACATGCGTGCGCCTCCACCGGGCACGCATGACGGTTTTGAGTCTCGGAATTCGCACTGCAGATGGGGTAATCCCGCCTCCGCGCGACTCCTGCTCTCAACCACAATCGGGAAGGCCGACCATGGCTGCCGCTCCCACTTCATCGCCGGCCCCCGCTGGTCCCGCGACGCCGACCGGCTTCGCCCTCCCGGTTCGGTTCCTCGTGATCCTCGTGTTCATGACCCAGTTCATCGCCCTGCTTGGGGGTTTGGGCATTCTCGTGCCCGACCTCCATCAGCGTGGCGTGAATTCCCTCGTCCTCGCGCTGGGGGCGATCGCGGCCTTGCTGGCGCTGCAGGCTGCGCTGGGCCTGGTCATCCGGCGCATCCCGGTCCGCTGCATCCCGTGCGGCGGCCGCAGCTACTTTGCCGGCTTCGGCTGGTGGCCGTTCATCTATCGCTTCACCTGCAGTCGCTGCGGAATTCAGCATCGCCTCGAAGTCGGCGGTCGGTAGCGGGGCAGGGCCTCCGCAGGCGGGCTGTCCCACTCATCCTCGGCGAGTTGGATACGCTCGGCGGGGGTCAGATGGCTGAAGTCCATGGTGGGGTTCGACATAGCTCGAATTCATGAGAGTCGCCGGGTTGGCAATGTCAGCTGATACCTAACAACTTGAGGTGGGTGATGCGCCCGGTCCTCGCTGTCACGCTGGCCTTGCTGAGTCTGGGCCCTCCCCGGCTGCAGGCTCAGCAACACCAGCGCACCTACGTCCTCGTGCATGGCGCCTGGGGCGGGGGCTGGGACTGGCGTGCCGTCGACTCGGCCCTCTCCGCCCGCGGCCATCGGGTGGTGCGGGTCACCTTGACCGGACAGGGCGAACGGAGCCACCTGGCCTCCCCGGCCATCGGCCTCTCCACCCACATCGCCGACGTGGTGAACACCATTCTCTGGGAGAACCTGCGTGACGTCGTGCTCGTGGGCCACAGCTATGGCGGGATGGTCGTCACCGGGGTGGTGGACCAGATCCCGGAACGGATCCACCGCGTCGTGTACGTGGATGCGTTTCTGCCCGACTCCGGCGAGACCGCCCTGAGCCTGCTCGACTCGATCGGCGCCGGCTTCGTGCGGAACAGTGTGCGCGAGGGGATGAGTGTGCCGCCATGGGTCGTGGACACGACGGCCGTACCTCGGGATGTGCCGCAATCGGTGCGGACCTTCACCGACACCTTGCGCCTCCTCAACCCCGCCGGGCGACTCGTGCCAGGTACCTACCTGCTCACCGTCCAACCGGGGGTCACCCCCGACCCGTTTCAAGGGTTTGCGGACCGCGCCGCTGCCCGAGGATGGCCCGTCTATCAACTGAAGGCCGATCACAATGCGCAGCGCTCTGCTGTTGCAGGGCTGGTGGCATTGCTGGCAGGGGTGCCATGAGGAGTGCCTGACGGTCCCGCCGTCCGCCTGTCCGCCCTCACTCCTCCCCCAGGAACGCCCGCAGCCGCCCGATCGCCGCATCCCACTGACCCGAGACCTCCTCGAGGTAGCGGCTCGCCATCTCCAGCCGCTTCGGCCGGAGCTCCCAGATCCGCTCGCGGCCCTTGCGGGTGCCGCGCACCACGCCGGCGTCAGCGAGCAACTTCAGATGCTTCGATACCGCCTGGCGGGTGACGCCCGCCCCGTCGCTGAGCTTCGCGATCGAGAGCGGGCCGTCATCGCACAGGCGCGAGACCAGGTGCAGCCTCGTCCCGTCTCCCAGCGCGGCGAAGACGGGGGCCGCATCCTCGCGCCGGACCGCGCTAGCTGCCGGTGACATAGCGCTCGAGGTTCTTGATCTGGCTGACCCACCCAGACTCGTGCTTCGGGAACGCCTCCGCTCGGCGCGCCGCCGTGAGGCTGTCGAACCCCGACTCGATGATCGTGAGCCGAGTGCCGCCGGCCACTTCCTCCAGCCGGAACTCCACCAGCGTCATCGCCTCGGCCGAGTAGTCCATTTTGGGGTCAAGGGCGTAGGGATGCCAGCGGTAGGAGAAGAGCCGCTCCGGCTGGATCCGCTCGACCACCAGCTCGATGTTGGGTTCCGCCTCGTTGCCGCAGCCCCCACTCGTCATCTTCCCGCGCATTGTCGCTCCCTCCGCGAATGCACTGTCGAACTTCGCGCCGAACCAGGCGCCGAACTGCTCTGCCGTGGTGATCGCCCGCCACACCTTGGATCGCGGGACGCTGAGCATCACCTTCTTCTCGATGCGATCGGTACTGGTGCGAGTCTCCGTGGCCGTCATCGCCGATTCTCCTGTAGTTCGTGAGTCCGTTATCGTGCAACCTTCTGGTTGCATACGATAACTCCCGGTCCTGATACGCGCAACCCCCCGGTTGCATATTGGCTCCCCGCGAGCTCGCGGCTGTCATTGCGAGTTTCCCTCGCCATGATGGCACCCGGAACCTGGAACCCGGAACTCGGAACCCGGAACTCGGAACTCTCCGCCCTCAGCGCAGCAGAACGGCAGCCACCCCACTCCCCCGGGATCAGCTGCCGTCTGGTTCGACGAACGCACCGCGCTACCACTCGAATCTCAGGTACACACCTGGCTACAGGTGTGCCGTTTCGTGGACAGTGGTGTCGCCGATTGGGGAGACGGGAGGACGCGAGGAAGGGGCGAAATGGGGGACGGGCGGACGGGCGGGGAGGACGGTCCAGCAGATTTGTCATCCCGAGCGGAGCGAGCGATCTCTCGGAATTCCGAGCAGTGCCCTGGTTCACACCGCAGCCACGTCGCTTTAGCGACAACAGCCGAGCCGCGGCTTCAGCCGCGAGCTCGCGCGGGGAGGCTCCCCGACTTCAGCCTTGTGCGGGGAGGGATCTTTCGGAATTCCGA
>JBDTTN010000394.1:0-3365 GCA_039930625.1 Gemmatimonadota bacterium
GCCCTGAGCACCCGCTCGTCATCGGCGAAATGCTCGAACGCGGTGATGGAGAGGATCGCGTTGAACCTCTGATTCAAGCTTCCGAGCGCGTGCGCGTCGGCGGCGACGTAGCTGCGCCGCAGCGGAGCATCGGCCAAGGTCCGCCCCGGCCAGTAGGTGGAGGGAAAGAGATCGACGCCGAGGTATTCGCCCTGAAACCCTTCCGCGGCAAGTAGCAACCCATTCCCGCCGTCGCCGCAGCCGAGATCGAGGACCTTGAGGCCGGTGCGCGGGAAATACTCGCGCACCAGCGCGGGCAGAGTGCGGTTGATCCAGTAACGGGCGCTACTGCAGAGCTCACCGGACGGATCGGCGTTCTTGAGGCGCGAATCGAAGTCGCGCTCGGATGCCCAACCTAATGCCCTGCCCGAGGACGCAGTCATGGATCCTTCGCCAGCCCGACGGAGTTCGCTGCGCGGAGGAAACGTTCGATCCCTGCAAGCTGAGTCAACGAGCGCCGTCGGTCCTGACCGCCGGTCCCGAGAGGCGCCTGGATCAAGTCGTCGTTGCAGACAAGGATGGCCACCGTCAGGTCGGGAACAGGCGTTCCGATTCGCCAGGACGCGGGGCAGCGACTGGTGTGGTCGACCTCGAGGTGCCAGTCAGGCTTTGCCGCTACCACTCCACTGCACTCCACCGAACCGACGAGCCGACTGGGCTGGACCGCATCCGCACGGGGCGATCGGCACTTAATCGAGTGGCGAGGAACATGCACAGGAGTATAGACGGGACTGGGGAGGCGGAATAGGGAACGACCCGTTCGGCATGGCCTCCGCGAAGAATAAATGCCGGCTAGGTCGGGCCTCATCGACCCAGGGTCCGATGGGAGCACCGGCCGAGCCGCCGTTGGGAGCGACAGCGACCCGGCGGGGAGGAAGTACGCGACCAGGACCCAAGGAAGTCCATTAGGGTGTCTGGCAACGCTCCAACCCGGGACGGTAGGCCGAGCTGGTCTCGTAGCGGGCATTCCTCAC
The DNA here is from genome assembly GCA_039930625.1 of Gemmatimonadota bacterium. Lineage (GTDB taxonomy): Bacteria > Gemmatimonadota > Gemmatimonadetes > Gemmatimonadales > GWC2-71-9 > JADJOM01. Next base: position 1,014 of record JBDTTN010000394.1, read on the forward strand.
ATACAATCATCGCACGCGTCCGTCGCGCCACCACTGGTCGTCGCGGCCGCGATGCCGGGACCGATCCCTTCTGGGAGGAAGGCGCCGAGCGGCACGTCGGCGAGCATCTCCTCGCTGATGGTGGCGGAGAGGCGCCCCGCAAGCTGACCGAGGATCTCGGTCTCGGAACCGTCGAGGGGATCGGCGAGACCGGCGGCGACCACCTCCTCCAGCCGCCAGTAGCGCGCCGTCTGCTCGGAGCCATCCGCAGCGATCGTCACGATCGAGGCAGGCTCCACCTTCCGCACGCCGGTGTAGATCGAGAACGGCGCCGGGACGTAGTTGTAACGGCAGTAAAGCGCCAGCGCGTCGCGGTCGATCTCGCCCCGCCACTCGGGGTGGCCCCGGAGCGCCTTGAGCTCTGAACCGAAGAGCAGCGTCGCGCCCATTCGGCCGAAAAAGAGCGGCTTCTCGCCGATCCGGTCCCGCACCAGCGAGAGCTCCCGCCGCTCCCGGTCCCAGAGCGCAAAGGCGAACATGCCGGCGAAGCGCTTCGTCGCCTCCATCAATCCCAGGCGCTCGATCACCGCCAGCATCACTTCAGTATCCGAGTGCCCTCGGAACGCGGTGCCGCGACGCTCCTCCTCCAGGCGCAGCTCCGCGAAGTTGTAGATCTCGCCGTTGAAGATGATGACAAAACGGCCACCGGCCGAGATCATCGGCTGGTGGCCTTCGGGCGAGAGATCGAGGATGGAGAGCCGCCGGTGCCCGAGCGCGATGCCGGCGTCCGGATCGAGCCATTGGCCCTCGTCGTCGGGACCGCGGTGGCGGATAGCATCGGTCATCCGGCGGAGCGTCGCCGGTGCCTCCCCGCTGAGCCTCCCCCTGCTCCAGAACCCCGTGATTCCGCACACGGTTAGCCGCCGAGCAGGTGAGGGAGTCGCATGGGCTGAAATTATAAGGGTAGGGGCGGAGCATCGCTCCGCCCGAACGATTGGGTGGGCGTGGAATGCGAGTTCCGCCCCGAGCCGAAGACCCCGATCGCCATCAGCCCCGCCGGAAGAGAAACTCATTGCAGCCATGCCCGCCGCCGCAGGTGGTCAGCCGTTCCAGCGAGAAGCCGCGTGTACGCACAAACTCGAAGACCTCTTCGGGCCGCGCCACTTCGAAGGGATACCCGCCGATCCAGTCGATCCAGTCATACCACATGGACATGCCGCGGGAGTGCACCTTTACCCGGTAGCGGGTCATCGGGTTACGCAGAAACAACAGATCCTTCGCCAACCCCTTGAGCACCTGCCCCACGATGTACGGCCCGGAGATGGTCCACTTGAGTCCGCGGGGGGCAGCGACGTAGCCACGCTTGAGCGCCGTGTAGTACGCCGACCAGTAGACCTGGTAGTTGTAGATCGCGATGCAGAACAGGCCGCCGGGTGCCACTCGGCGGGCGGCGTTTTCGATCGCCTGCCACATGGCGCCCGTGTGATGCAGTACGCCCCAGGAGTACACCACGTCGAACTCGCCGAGCGACGCGAGCATCGCCTCGTCGAGAACTGAACCTTCTGCCACCCGCCAGTCGCGATCGTCCGCGAAGTACCTGGCCCGGAGCGACTCCGTGCAGCCGACCGACTGCGGGTCGAAGTCAACCGAGGTCACGTGCGCGCCCAGGCGTCTCGCGGCGAGGCTGAAGAGCCCGCTCCCCGAACCGATGTCCAGAAAGGTCTTGCCGGTCAACGTGGCGCTGCCGAGCAGTTCGCGCAGCGAGCGCTCCGCCTCACCTATCCGCTGGTCGGTGAGGTGCTGCAGGAACCGGGACCAGTTGGCCCCGAACTCGAACCGGCGCCCGGCCGCGACCTCCGAGCCGTGCGTGGCGGCCGAACTTCGCTCCGGCGAGAGCGCCCGGGGGTGGCTCCCGTCAATCATGTCCATCACCGGCAGGGTGGGTCTTGCGGGTTCGGGATGGGCAGCCACGAAAGGAGTGGCGGAACTTCAGTCGATCTAGCCCCCCGAGCCTTTCCCTGCTCCAGAACCCCGTGATGCCGCACACGGTTAGCCGCCGAGCAGGTGAGAGAGTCGCATGGGCCGAAATTATAAGGACTTAGGGGGGGTGGATGGCAGGGTGGGCGGGGCCATGACGCCCGTCCGGGCGCTTGCCCACCCCGCCAGATGGGTTGGCCACTCCGGCAGGAGGGTTGACCACTCCGGCCGGAGGGTTGACCGTCTCGGGAGGTGACCTGACCGCCCCGGGAGATGAGTTGACCATCCGGGGAGATGACCTGACCGCCCCGGGAGATGACCTGACCACCCCAGGAGGTGACGTGATCGCCCAGGGAGATGAGTTGACCACCCCAGGATATGAACCGCCCACTGCCG
>JBDTTN010000395.1:0-3361 GCA_039930625.1 Gemmatimonadota bacterium
GATTCTTCACCAAGATCGAAGTCCTCAAGGACCTGGAAGCCAAAGTCAATGAGCTGACGGCGGCGCACGATCTGAAGCGGCCGCTTTGGTTCCCAAGCGACCTGCTCGGAGCGAGGCCGGGCGACGACCCGGACAGGCACCTCGAGGAGATGCGCAGGCGGGCCGAGGGGATTCCGGACGCCGCGCGTGCCGCACTCGCGCTGAATCTGCTGACCGAGGAGGGGCTGCCGCACTTCCACCGGCTGCTGGCGGTCTACCTTCCCGAAGACAGTCACTGGCGGCACTGGAACAACCTCTGGACCGCGGAAGAAGACCGGCACGGGGCAGTGCTGCACGACTACATCCACGATACCCGCATTCTCAACCAGCGCCGCCTCGAAGAGATGCAGTTCAGTTATCTCAAGAGCGGATTCGAACCGGCATGGGACAAGGATCCGTACCGGGTCTTCGCGTACACGACGCTGCAGGAACGGGCCACACAGCAGTCGCATGCGGAGACCGGCCGGATCGTGGGGAACTACGAACCGCTGCTGGGCGAAGTCCTCAGTAACATCGCCACGGAAGAAGCCCGGCATTTCAATTTCTATCGCACGATTTTCGAGGAGATTCTGAGCCGCGATCCGGACCAGGGGCTGATTTCGGCGGCCCACATTCTCCCGAGCATCGAGATGCCGGGTGCGAGCATGCCCAACTTCCGGGAGATCGCAGAGGTGATCCGCCGCTCCGGCATCTACGGGCCGCGCGACTATCTCCGCATCGTCCAGGAGCAGATCCGCTACTGGAAGATCGACGCGCTCAACGGGCTCAGCGAGCTGGGGAAGAAAGCCCAGGAGAAGATCCTCGAAATCCCCGATCGGCTGCAGCGTATCGCGGAGCGTATCGAGACCAAGCATATGTCGAAGACGTTCAGCTTCGAAGTGGTCTTCAATCGTGAATTCGCAATGGAATAGCAGGAGAACGGGCCTCGGGCCCGTTCTCCTGCTCGCGCTCCTTGCGCCGGGATGCGGCAAGAAGCACAAGTCCGCCACAGCCGACAAGCCGGTCGACCCGGTGCAACTGGAGGCGGAACTGCTCGGCCGCGAGGCCGCGGATCTGGTGGACCGGGTCCTGGCTTACAAGAGCGCCCACCAGGGCAAGCTCCCCATCTCGCTCCGTCAGGCGGGCCTCGACAGCCTCACGACCCAGACCATCCGGCGGCTGAGCCGGCGCGGGAACGAGCCCGTCATCACCGTGATCTTCCGCCGGTCCGCGGGTCACCAGCTGAGCGGGTGTGAGGGTGATCGCGAACTGCTCGAGGACGCCCTGCTCACCCACGGCACGTTCGCGATTGCCTGTGACCTCGTCGCCGGTGGTCGACGGACCTTCAGTATCGCACCGCCGCCCCCACCCCCTAAGCCAGACTCATGATTCCCATCATCGTCCTCACGACCAAGGTCGTGGTCGTGGTGATCTTCGGGATCGCGGCGATGGTGGCCGGTACCCACTGGGCGGTGAAGAGCGGTCATCTGCAGCCCTTCGGAGTGCTGCCCCGGACGATGCGGACGCTGGGGCAGCCGTTCCTGCGCCCGTTCGAGCGGAGCCTCTACCGGGGTGGCGGCAATCCGGTGAACGCGCCGTACATGTTTTTCTGGGTGGCACTGCTGGGTGGACTCGCGGTGATCGGCCTGGTGCAGTGGCTGATCGGGACGATCGTCTCACTGGTCTACAGCGCGTCATCCGGGCCCCGGGGCCTGCTCGCGTTCGCCCTGAACGCCTTCTTCTCGCTGCTGATGCTGGCGCTGTTCGTGCGGGTCCTGTCATCGTGGTTCGGCGTGTCCCCGTACTCCAAGCCGATGCGCGTCGTGCATGTGCTGACCGACTGGCTGCTGGATCCGCTCCGGAAGATCATCCCTCCGTTCGGCATGATCGATCTCACCCCGATGGTCGCCTACCTGATGCTGTCGCTCGCCCGCTGGTTCGTCCTCGGCCTGCTGTAGCAAGCCGGCATCGCCCATCGGGTGCACCCGACCCCCGGAATGAGCGCCATCATCCAGACGAACGCCGGTGTCCGCATCGCGATCCAGGTCCAGCCGCGCGCCTCCCGGACCGAGCTCGCGGGATTGCACGGCGCGGCGATCAGAATCCGGCTGGCCGCCCCTCCGGTCGACGGCGCGGCGAATGCTGCACTGATCCGATTCCTCGCCGAGACACTAGGCGTATCCCGCGCAGCGATCACGATCACCAGTGGGCAGAGCGGCCGGCGGAAGAGTGTCCTGGTGACTGGCCTGGGCCTCGCAGACGTGGTGGGGCGCCTGAAGCTTGGCACCGGCTAGTCAGGTCGCTATCATTATCAGCACAATTTCTGCTCCGTGGTGATTTGCGCCTATTGCAGCCACGTTAAACAAATGCTAAAACGGTAGCCCCACGGGAGCCGTCTGGCGCCTGGGGGCCTTTTTTGTGACGACAACAAGCTATTCCCGCAGTACCCGGCTGGCGCGCCTGCCCCATCTGCTCGAGGAACGGATCCTTGTGCTCGATGGTGCCATGGGCACCATGATCCAGGTCCATCGCCCGACCGAGGCCCAGTATCGCGGCGAGCGTTTCCGCGACTGGCCCCGGGACATCAAGGGCAACAACGACCTGTTGACTCTCACCCAGCCCGACATCATCCGGGGCATCCACTCCGCCTATCTGGAGGCGGGTGCGGACATCCTGGAGACCAACACCTTCAATTCGACCGCGGTGTCCATGGCCGACTACGGCATGGAGTCGCTGGTGCCCGAATTGAACCGTGCGGGGGCGGCGCTGGCCCGCGAGGTAGCGGACCGCTTCGAGACACTGGATCCCTCGCGGCCGCGCTACGTTGCCGGCATCCTCGGACCCACAAATCGCACGGCCACGCTCTCCCCGGAAGTCGGCGATCCGGGGTTCCGCAACATCTCGTTCACCGATCTGGTGGAGTCGTACACCGAAGCGGTCCGGGGGCTGCTCGAGGGCGGAGCGGACCTGCTGATGGTCGAGACCATCTTCGATACGCTGAACGCGAAGGCCGCGATCTTCGCGATCGAGCGGCACTTCGCCGAGATCGGAGAACGGGTGCCGGTGATGATCTCCGGCACGATCACCGACCAGAGCGGCCGGACCCTGTCGGGGCAGACGGTCGAGGCGTTCTGGAATTCGGTCAGCCACGCGCGGCCGCTCAGCGTCGGGCTCAACTGCGCCCTGGGCGCGAAGCAGCTGCGCGAGTATGTGCAGGATCTCGCGCGGGTGGCCCCGGTGCTGGTGAGCACCCATCCGAACGCCGGCCTGCCTAACGCCTTCGGCGGCTACGACGAGACGCCGGAGAGCATGGCGCTCCTGATCGGGGAATTCGCGTCGGCCG
>JBDTTN010000396.1:0-3356 GCA_039930625.1 Gemmatimonadota bacterium
TACGGTGATGCTTCTGCGTGAAGCCTGGGAACTGGTGGATAGCGGCTTTTCCATGGCCCGCTTCCACCAGGAAGTTGGAGTCGAGGTCCCGTTCAATTCTAAGTCGGGCGGCTTCGTCGCTCACGCGTCCTCCCCTCGGCGGCGTCGCATCGGCCCATAGGCGGGGAGCGCCTCACCCTGCTCGGCGGCCCACTCGGCTCGCGGTGATGCCAGCTTGCTGTAGTCCAGCGCACGCACCCGGCAGATCGGCTGAAAGTCACAGAAGCGACAGTCGTTACTGTCGGTGGTCGGCAGGAAGTGTCCGGCCCGAACCTCGTCGAGGAGGTCAGTGACGACGGCCGGCATCCGCTCCAGCTCACCGGCCTCGACCGACACGAGGCGATGCTCCCCCTTCTCGGTCGGGAAGCGGTATTCCGACCTGACGACGGGCGCCCTAAGGAGCAGGCCCACCGCGTGGGCGTAGAGGCCGGCCTGGAGGTGTCGTCCGCCATCGAACGGGCCGCGGTCGGGATCGGGATTGAAACCGCGCGACGAGCCGGTCTTGTAGTCCACGACGACGAGGCCGCCCTGTGTCAGGCGATCCACACGGTCCACCCGCCCGAAGAGGGCCAGGCGATGACCGTCGGGGAGCGTCAGGCTCACCGGCTTGTCCGCCCCGCCAAAGGCCAGCTCAAAGTCATGCCAAAGTCGCCCCGGAGGCAGCTGCTGTTCCATGAGCAGGAAGCCACGGAGGACGCGACGGATATCCTCCCGTTCCCGTTCAAAGACGGCGTCGCTCGGCGGCGGTACCTCGGCACGCCACTCCGCGATGACCCGTTCCCCGAGATCCAGCACTGCCGCGAGCGTGTCGGCACTGCCGAACGCTTCCCGCCGCGCAGCATAGGCCCGCCCGAAACGCTCGAAAACCGTGTGGAGGAGAGAGCCGCGATCGCCGGGGTCGAGCCAGCGGTCGGGGTCGAAGACCGGTTCGTCAGGCGGTCTGATCCGCAGAACGTAGCGATAGAACCAGGCCCGTGGGCAGCGTGCCAGGGTCTCGAGGGAGCTGGCCGAGATGGCGGTGCCCTCACGCAGCCGGGGGTCGAACCGCTCGGCGCGCGGCACGGTGCCATGCGGCGGCAGGAGCTCACTGGCGTGCCAGGCAGCGGCGGAGGCGAGTCCCGCCGACAGCCCCACGAAGGTCGCGCGTACGGCCGCCGATCCATCGAGCAGCAGCGCGCCGGGGGCGAGCCCCTTGAACCAGGCGTCGCGACCATCGATCGCGCTCGCATTCGCCTCAGGTACGGGAGAGACCGGAGGACCGAGCCGCGTGCCGAGGGTCTCATACGAGAGGTTCGCTTCGGCGAAGATGGTTCGGCTCGCCGCCAGCAGGATCGCGGCGGGTGAGGCTTCCCGACCGCCGTCGCTGTTGATGGCGTACGAGATTGTCACCGTTCCGCTGCAGCCTGCAAAGGCACGGGCGAGCAGCTCACGACGTTCCTCGCGCCGTGCGGCGCTCGTGGCGAGCGCTCCGCCGAGCCGAGTGCGGAGCTCGTCGGGAAGAAATGGATCCTGAAGCCGCGGCCCCGCGGTGCGGTCGGCGTCGAGACCGAGCATGAAGGAGCGTGGCCTGGCACTGGCCCCGGCGTGCGTGAGGTCCGTGAGATGCAGCCGGCCGCCACTGGAAAGCCACGGCTTGCCATCGGGGCCCAGGTCGGACCAGACCCTGAAGTCCGCTATCGCGCCGCGAAACTCGGCCATCGCGACCGAGAAGGGGAGCAGCTCCGTTCGAACAGCGGCCAGGTCCTCGAATCTCGGCAGCAGCCGCGCGCGGGCATGTGCGTCGGCTCCACTGCCCTCCGAGAGCAGGGCAAGAAACCGGATCGCGGAGCGCGCAAGCTCGCCTGCGGAAACCGAAGTCTCGTTTGCGCTCCCGAGCTCAGGCACCGCTGGCGTCGCCGCAAGTAAGGATTCGAGGAACGTCGCCGTCTGGCGGCATGCTTCGGCCCAGATCGCCTCAGGAATCGGCGCCTCGTTTTCGGTGACGCGAGGACGTCTCGGGAAGTCTCCAGATTGGAGTCGAGTCAACGCGGAGGCGTAGCGCGGGCGGCCCCATCCGATCCCCAGGCTTCGGAGCACCAGTGGCAGGAGCGGATCGGTGTGGGAGAGATCTCCGGCATCGAGCGCGGCGCCGATGAGCTCCGCGGGCAGCCCGCTCTCGAGCCAGGTCAGCCAACGCTCGAGGGCACGGCCGAATCGGCTGCGTGCCAGGGGAACTCCAGGAAGAATCGTTACCGGGATTTCCAGTTGGGCCGCGAGGGCATCCAGTGCCACCGCGTAGCCGTCCGGGTCGGTCACGATCAGCTCCACCTCATCCCAGCTGCGCCCCTCCGCACGAATCCGGCGAATGATCTCCCGGACCTCATCGGCCGGCGTCGCCGCACGAAAGGCGTCCAGCGCGACCTGGTCCGGGTCGTGCGGCGCCTGACTGGAAGCAACTGGCGCGGCGAGTTGCCGTGCACCGCGGGAGATGAGGCGCTCAAACAGCGTCGCGGCAAGGCCACGCGGCGTCAGGCCGGGGAGCAGCACGACGCGCTCCGGAAGCACGAACGGCGCTTCCACCTGGAAGGCGTCGCGGGCCATGCGGAGGACTCCGCCGGCATCGACCAGTCGAGCGCGGGCGAGCCTTGCCTCGTAGGCAGCCAGCACCGGGGCGATCTCCCGCGCGGGGGAGTCGCTCGGTGCCGCGGCGGCGAGCTGCGCTGGCGATATCCCCGCGACGCGAAGTTCCAGCAGCGCATCGCGTACGGCGCCGCGGAAACCGACGCTGGCCGTCAGGTCGGCAAAGCGGTGCCGGCTGCCGGAACCGGTGACGACGGCCACGAGCGCTGCATCGGCTACGGCGGCGATCTCCAGATCGCTGGCGGTGCGGAGACCCGCGCGGCCGAGGGTCGTGAACGCCAGCGCGTGGGCGATCGAACCGAGGGTGCTCGGCTCCCACCCCATCCATCCGCCGGTCCGCCTGGCGAGCGAAACGAGCAGCTCCCGGCCATGGTTGACGTCCTGGCAGACCAGGAGCTTGTGCTCATGGGGATGGGCACGATCGAGCGCTTCGAGTTGATCGAGCAGCAGGCGCATGGCGGAGTATAGCCCAGGGATCTGACAAGTTGCCGGCGAAGTCGTTCAGGCACTAGGTTGGTGCTTCCTTCACCAGACCTCCCCCATGCGGCTCCGCATTCTGTCCGCGCTGCTCATTCTTGCGCCGGCCTCGCTCGGTGGCCAGGCGGCCCCATCGCTCGACCTGCTCGCCACCCGCCTCGCCGCCATGACCGCGGTCTCGGGTTATGAGCGGGCGATGGCCGATACCCTCCTCGTGCTGC
>JBDTTN010000397.1:0-3355 GCA_039930625.1 Gemmatimonadota bacterium
TCCATCCTCGGCGCGACCGGCACCGTCGGTCAGAAGTTCGTGCGGCTGCTCGCCGAGCATCCCTGGTTCGAGATCGCCGCGGTAGCGGCATCGGAGCAGAGCGCCGGCAAGCGCTACGGCGACACCGTGCGCTGGCGCGAGACGACGCCGCTGCCGGAGCGGGTCGCCGCGATGACCGTCGTGCGCTGCGAGCCGACGATTCCGGGGCGGATCGCCTTCTCCGCGATCGAGGCCGACATCGCCGGGGAGGTGGAGCAGTCGTTCGCCCGGGTCGGGGTCTACGTCGTCACCAACACCAAGACCCACCGGATGGATCCGGACATCCCGCTGCTCATCCCCGAGGTCAATCACGAGCATCTCGGCCTACTCGACCGGCAGCAGCGCGAACGGGGCTGGAGTGGCGGCATCGTAGCCAACCCCAACTGTTCGACGGCAGGGCTGGTGCTCGGCGTCGCGCCGCTCCACCGGGCGTTCGGCGTGCAGAAACTCTTCGTGGCGACGATGCAGGCGGTGAGCGGGGCTGGCTACCCTGGCGTCGCCTCACTGGACGCGCTTGGCAATGTGATCCCCTTCATCGGGGGAGAAGAAGAGAAGATGGAGCTGGAGACCGCAAAGATTCTCGGCGGCTACAGCAGGGAGTCCGTCATGCCGGCGGAGATTGCCACCAGCGCGCACACCAACCGGGTGCCGGTCGTGGATGGCCACCTCGAGGTGGTCTCGATCGGGTTCGGCCGGCGGGTGACTCCAGGCGAAGCGATCGCGGCACTCGAGGCCTTCCGCGCCGAGGGGGACGTGGCCACGCTGCCGTCCACGCCGGCACGGCCGGTGGAGGTGGATCGGCGTCCCGATCGGCCCCAGTCCCGACTCGATCTCGATCGCGGCGCCGGGATGACAGTGACGGTCGGACGGGTCCGCCCCTGCAACCTGCTCGATATCCGCCTCGTGCTCCTGTCGCATAACACCATCCGCGGCGCAGCGGGAGCGGCGATTCAGAACGCGGAGTTGCTGGTGGCTCGGGGGTATGTGAAATAGTGCTCAATGCTCAATGCTTACTGCTTACTGCCTACTGCTTACTGCTTAGCGCCGAGCGCCGAACACTTCGCACCCCGCACCACGCACTAAGCACTAAGCACTCGGAACTCGGAACTCGGAACTCTCGATGCGACTAGCCCTTGTGGGAGACGGAAAGATGAATCGCGCTATCGCGCAGCTGGCGGTGGAACGCGGTCACGTCATCCACACAATCATCACCGGAACCGAGAATCGCGCGGGCGAGGCCCTTACCGCGCAGCGTCTGGCAGGCGCCGATGTGGCGATCGAATTCACCCGGCCCGACGGCGTCGCGGAGAATCTGCTGCAACTCGCCGCGCTCCGAATGCCGACCGTCACCGGAACCACCGGCTGGCTCGATCGGCTGCCCGAGATCACCCGCGCCGTCGCCACCCACCGCACTGCCCTGCTCCACAGCCCTAATTTTTCCGTCGGTGTACAGCTCTACCTGCGTGCGGCGCGCGACCTCGCCCGCCACCTCGCGGGGCGCCCGGAGTTCGCCGGCTACGTGGTCGAGACCCATCACGCCGCCAAGCGGGACGCGCCATCCGGGACCGCGCTCGCCATGCAGAGTGCACTCCGCACCGCCGACGCCGAGCGTGACTTTCCGATCACCAGCGTGCGGGCCGGCCACGCGCCCGGCGCCCACGAGCTGTGCTACGATACGCCGTTCGAGACGATCCGGCTGCGCCATGAGGCGCGCGGGCGGCAGGCCTTCGCCAGCGGAGCGCTGGCCGCGGCGGAGTGGCTCGCAGGGCGCGCAGGGGTATTCACATTCGACCAGATGCTCTTTGGGGAGGCACCATGACGATCGCACTGCACGGATGCGGAACGGCGCTTGTCACCCCGTTCACGCCAGAGGGAACAGTGGACGTCGAGGCGCTCCGCAAGCTGGTGGAGTGGCAGATCGAAGAGGGCATCGACTTCCTCGTCCCCTGCGGCAGCACCGGGGAGGCGCAGACCCTCTCCGCCGACGAGCGTGCACTGGTCGTCCGCACCGTCGTCGAGACCGCGCAGGGGCGGGTCCCGATCATGGCCGGCGCGACCCACAACGCGACCAGCCTCGCTGTCGATGAGGCACGGCGCATGGGCGCCCTCGGCGTCACCTGGCTGCTCTCGGCCACGCCGTACTACAACAAGCCGACCCCGGAGGGACTCTTCCGGCACTTCAGCGCGATCGCCGATGCGTCACCTGTTCCGGTCTGTCTCTACAACGTCCCCGGGCGCACCGCCGTCAACATGAAGCCTGACACGGTGCTCCGGCTGTCCGAGCATCCCAACATCATCGGGATCAAGGAAGCCTCCGGTGATCTCGCCCAGGTGCAGCACCTGCTGCTCGGGCGCCCCGACGATTTCGCGGTGCTCTCCGGCGAGGACTGGATGGCGCTGGCGGTCATCGCGGCGGGCGGCGATGGGCTGGTCTCGGTCGCCTCCAACGAGATCCCCGGGCTTATGAGCCATCTGGTGCGGCGCTGCCGCCGGGGAGACTTCGCGGCGGCGCGGGAGATTCTCTATCACGTCCTGCCGCTGCTGGAGGCGAATTTCATGGAAACCAATCCGGCACCGGTCAAGGCCGCGCTTGCCTCGATGGGCCGAGTGCGGAACATCCTTCGCCTGCCACTGGTGCCGCTCTCGGAGCAGCGCCGGCCGGCGCTGCTCGCGGCGCTGCAAGCCGCGGGGGTCGAGTCCGCGACGGTCGTCACCCCATGAGCGCCAAGCTCCAGGAGACGATCGAGCGCTTCGCCACCGGCATCCCCGCCGGGGAGGAGGCGCTTGCCCTCAAGGCCTTTGAGCAGCTCAAGGCGGGGCTCAACGCCGGCACCATCCGCGCGGCGGAGCGGGAAGCCGACGGGGCGTGGCGGGTGAATGGGTGGGTGAAGCAGGGGATTTTGCTCGGGTTCCGGTTAGGCACCGTGACTGAGATGGCCCGGAGCGGACCGTTCGGGTTTTTCGATAAACACACCTGGCCGCTCAAGCACTTCTCGGTGAGCGATGGTGTCCGCATCGTGCCGGGTGGCAGCTCCATCCGGGATGGGGCGTACCTCGCGCCGGGCACGGTGATCCTGCCGCCGGCATTCGTCAATACTGGGGCCTATATCGGGGAAGGCACCATGGTCGACAGTCACGCGCTGGTGGGGTCCTGCGCCCAGATCGGCAAGCGGGTGCATCTCTCCGCCGCTGCCCAGATCGGAGGCGTGCTGGAGCCGGTCGGGGCACTCCCGGTCATCATCGAGGACGACGTGCTGGTCGGCGGCAATTGCGGCGTGTACGAGGGGACGATCGTGCGGGAGCGGGCGGTGCTGGC
>JBDTTN010000398.1:0-3354 GCA_039930625.1 Gemmatimonadota bacterium
ACGAAGAACTGGATCGACGACGCCCACAGGCTGGCGCCCCAGCGGATTCGCTCTGTCATCCGGCAGATTGTACCCGCGCACGGCCCTGTCCGCCACGACCTGTGTGGTGACGCGCACGCCGCGGTAGCGGGCATTCAGTCGCCCCTACCGTCCCCATCCCGCGCGCCGTATCCTCTCCCCCCATGATTCCCCACCTGTCTGGCCGGATCCCCGCCACCACTGCGCTGCGCATCCAGCTCCAGCACGCCGGCGTCGAGTACTCCGAGCCACTGCTCTTTCTCCTCGCGGGTGGCGTCGGCGCCGGAGTGTTCTCCTTTGTCTACGAGAAGGAGGACGTCGCTACCCTCTTCCTTGCCGGTCGCCATCTCTGGGCCGACGACCAGGCCTACCTCACCGCCGCCGCCAAGCGGCTCGGACACCGTGTCGTGGTGAAGGAAACGACCTCCGCCAAAGCTGCCGACGACCAGCTCCGCGCGGCTCTCGACGAGGGACACCCTGTCATTGCCTGGGTCGACCTCGCCCATCTGCCGTACCGCGCCGCGCCCGCGCGACTCTCGGGTGGAGGCTATCACGTCCTCACCGTCTACTCCATCGATGGCGACTCGGCACTCGTTGGCGATCTCGCCCCCAAACCCGTCTCCATCCCGCTCCGCGACCTGGGCATCGCGAGGCAGCGGATCGCGAAGCAGCGCAATCGCCTGCTGTGGCTTGAGCGCCCCGCAGGGAAGAGCGCGGGAAAGCCGCCGACCCGGCAGGCGCTGGTGGACGAGGCGATTGCCGCCTGCGCGGGCACGCTCAACAAGGCCAAGATGGTCAACTTCCGGCTCGACGCCTTTCAGGAACTCGCCGACCGGATGGCCGGCTCTAACAAGGAGAGCTGGGCGCTGATGTTTCCGCCCGGTGGCCGGATGTGGACGGCGCTCACTTCGTTGCATGACTGCATCACCAACTACTTCACCGGCGGCGGCCTCTGCCGGATCATCTTCGCCGAGGGGCTGCGGGAGGCCGGGCTCCCCAGGGCGGCAGACCTGTACGCGGAACTGGGGACACAGTGGAACCGGACGGCCGCGCTGGCACTGCCTGACATAAACTCCGTCTGCATGGAAGCGCGGGACCTGCTGAACCGGAAGGCTGCGCTCACCGGCGGAGGCGGGTCCGTCAGGGAGATCCGTGCATGCTGGGAGCGGCTCGATCGTCTCACTGCCGAAGCGCGGAAGAAGTTCCCGCTTCCCGCCGCGGAAGCCGCAGCGCTCCGCGGTGAGCTCGCTCACCAGATGCGCGACCTCTTCGTCCGGGAGACGGCCGCACTCGCTGCACTGACCCGCTGAACTAGATTACGGCATGCGACTCTATCCCATCGCGGCGTTCGCCGCCCTCTTTGCCGCCTGCGCTCCGTACAGCCCCCCCAAGGTGAAGGAGCCGCCCCCGGCCGAACTCCCGCCGCCGCGCACCGCCCCGACCGGCGCCGTCCTCCAGGATCAGGTCACCGGCACCACCGCCCGCTTCCAGGCGATCAGCGTCGTGAGCGAGAACGTCGTCTGGGCGAGCGGCACCGGCGGCACCTATGCGATCACCGTGAACGGCGGCAGGAGCTGGCGCACGGGCGTGGTCGCGGGCGCGGACAGCCTCGAGTTCCGGGATGTGCAGGGCTTCGACACCAGGACCGCCTACCTGCTGAGCTCCGGCAACGGGCCCGCGTCGCGAATTTACCGCACCAGCGATGGCGGCCAGAATTGGCAGCTCCAGTTCATCAATCGTGACTCCACCGCGTTCTATGACTGCTTCGCCTTCTGGGACCGGAAGAGCGGGGTCGCCTTCAGCGACAACGTCGCTGGGCGTTTCCCATATCTGGTCACCGCCGACAGCGGCCAGGCGTGGCAGCAGCGGTATCTGGACGGAGCAACAAAAGGTGAAGGCGCCTTTGCCGCGAGCGGCACCTGCGTCGTCGCCGGAGGCGGCAAGAAGGCATGGGTCGCAACCGGCGCAGGCACCGCCTCACACGTCCTCTTCACCCCGGACCGCGGCACCACCTGGGAGCACTTCAACACGCCGATTGTCCAGGGCACCAGCACCACGGGGCACACGACCCTCACGTTCCGGAGCGATCTCGACGGCCTGGCCGCCGGTGGTGACATCGGCGACCCGAAGAGCGTCACCGACAACGTGATCCTGACGCACGACGGCGGGAAGAGCTGGACGCTCGGCGGTCGACCCACCTTCACCGGCGCCATCTACGGGGCTGTATACGTGCCGGGCGCGGGGACCAGTGTTGTCGCGGTCGGCCCCGGCGGTGCCTCCATCTCGGTGGATGACGGCAAGAGCTGGACGGCGCTCGACACGCTGGCGTACTGGAGCGTCGCCTTTGCGAATCGTCAGGCGGGCTGGATGGTGGGTCCCGCGGGGCGAATCACCAAGGTGAGTTTCTAGCCCGGCGCCTGAATCGGAGACCCATGCCCCTCACCTCCGCCGGCATCTACCTCCTCGCCGCCGAGCACTCCGAGGCAATCCAGCGACTCGCCGCCGACCCGGCGATCGCCGCCACCACCCGGATTCCGCATCCCTATCCCGCGGACGCCGCCCGCGACTTCATCGCCGCGCAGATCGCGGCCCGCGAGAAGGGCAGCGCCTGGACCTTCGCCATCGTCGACCGGAACGAGCTCGTCGGCGTCTGTGGCATCGAAGGGCTCGATCACGACGACCCGCCGGAGCTGGGCTACTGGGTCGGCGTTCCCCACTGGGGCAAGGGCTACGCGACCTTCGCCGTGAAGCTCGTGCTCGAGTTCGCGTTCAAGCATCTCATGCTCGACCGCGTCCGCGCCCATGCGCTCGAAGCCAACGCCGCATCACGCCGAGTTCTCGAGAAAAGCGGCTTCGCATTCCTGCGCCTGGCGCCCCACCACGATGCGGCCCTGGGCAACCTCGAGCAGATGGTCGCGCTGTATGCCATCGGTCGAGCCGAGTGGAAGGAGCACCGGGACGGTCCCGCGCTCGCGCGGCTGCACCCCGCGCTCCGCTCCATCCTCGACGCCGAGCTCGCCGCCGGCAACGATGTGGCGGAGACCGGCGGTGGCTGGCCCGATCCCGACAGCGTCTTCGTGCGTCTCGTCTCCGCCTTCCGCACCCGGCCCGAGCCGCTCCCCGCCGAGCTGGTCTACACCGAGCCGAACGATCCTCACTGGTGGAAGGCCGACTACAGCTCCAAGTCGCCTCGGCACATCCTCGCCTGTTGATCGAGCCCGCGGCTGAAACCGCGGCACCAGGCACTCAGCACTCGGAACCCGGAACGTATCTGGCACACGGGATGCCTTGAGACCTCCCGCCGGTGCTCGCGAACCACCTAACCTCGCGAGATAG
>JBDTTN010000399.1:0-3351 GCA_039930625.1 Gemmatimonadota bacterium
TGTGGCGCGGTGGGGACCGTGTCCGCCCTCAAGTTCGCGCAGGAAGCGGCGTGCGAACAGCTCGTCGTCGCCGATACCGTGCCCGGGCGCGCCCAGCTACTCGCCGACCGGATCGGGAGCCCGCATGTGCGGGCACTTACGCTGAATGCGGGTGACCGTGAAGCGCTTGCCCGGGCCATCCGAGAGACTCAAAGCACCATCCTGCTGAACGCCGCGTTACCCACCACGAACCTGATCGTGATGCGGGCCTGCCTCGATGCCGGCTGCGACTACATCGACCTGG
The DNA here is from genome assembly GCA_039930625.1 of Gemmatimonadota bacterium. Lineage (GTDB taxonomy): Bacteria > Gemmatimonadota > Gemmatimonadetes > Gemmatimonadales > GWC2-71-9 > JADJOM01. The sequence goes on from JBDTTN010000399.1 coordinate 284, forward strand.
CCAGTGGCGGCGCAGAGAACGACGGCACCCCGAAGCTGCCCGACCAGTTCGCCCTCGACGCCGAGTTCAAGGCAGCCGGACGCCTCGCACTGCTCGGCATGGGCGCCGATCCCGGCACCAGCAACGTCTATGCGGCCTACGCCGCGAAACACCTCCTGGATGAGGTGACCGAGCTCCGGGTCCGTGACGGGGACAACTCGATCTGTGAGGGTCACGCCGGCTTCCTCGCGACCTTCAGCCCGTGGGTGTTCATCGACGAGTGTACCTGTGGTGCCGTCTCGTGGCACGACGGGGAATACCACCTCGAGGAGGCGCTCTCCGGCGCCGAGGCCTTCAACTTTCCGGAGCTGGGAGTACTGAACACCTACTTCGTAGACCACGAAGAGTCGCGCACCTTCCCGATGTTCTTCCCGCAGGTGAAGGTGGCCGACTTCAAGCTCTGCATGGACGACACCACCTGGCAGACATTGAAGGTGCTCAAGGACCTCGGACTCTCGGGCAAGGACAAGGTGAAGGTCGGAACTGTCGAGGTCTCGCCGCGCGATCTCGTCGTCGCCCTGCTCCCGGAACCCAAGTCCCTCGGCGGACGGATGCAGGGAAAGACCTGCGTGGGGACACTGGCCCGCGGCATTCGGGATGGAGTGGAGCGATCGTTCTACATCTACAACGTGACCAGCCACGCCCAGACCTGGCGCGAGATCGGAGTGCAGGCCACTGCCTACCAGACTGGCGTTCCGCCGGTCGTTGCGGCCAAGCTCATTGCCGCCGGCGAGTGGGCGGGAACCGGAGTGATGTCGCCGGAGCAATTTGATCCGGACCCGTTCATGCAGCTGCTCGACGTCTCCGGCATGCCCTGGCACATCCGGGACGAGGAGACCGGGGTGATCGACCCGGCCTATATCTGGATCGAGGAGCCGCTGGCGGCGTAACTACGGGGAGGCGGGAAACGGGAAGCGGGAAACGGGAACCGGGAGGATGTCCGGTTCCCGCTTGCCGCTTCCCGTTTCTTGGTTCCCGGCATCAGTCTAGAACTGCAGCGAGAGGCCAACCCTGTCAGGCTCGAGGAGGAAGTGCGGCGCCCCGACCCCGAAAACTCGCCAGTGCCCATTCATCAGCTTGGCGCTGGTGATCCCGAGCGCCGCACCGGCGAGGACGTCGCTCAGCCAGTGCCGGTTGTCGTTCATCCGGGACCACCCAGTCAGCGTTGCGGCACTATACAGGCCGATGGTCACCGGAGTGCTGTGGATCTCATCGCTGACCGAGGCGGCGAGTGCAAAGGCGGTGGTAGTGTGCCCCGAGGGCCAGGAATCCTGCTTGGAGAAGGGTTTGAACCGGTACGCTCCGCCGTTCAGGTCGGGCCGGTGGCGGCCAACGATTTCCTTGGTCACCACCACGACGGTGCCGGCCAGCAACAGGCTCGCCGTGATACGCTCGCCGGCGCGCCGCAGCCCGTCGTTGCCGGAGATGAGCCCGGCCGCCAGTGTGCCCAGCGCGACGGTGGCGTAGACCTCCGGCTGGCCGAAGTGGCGGACGATCTTCGCGACGTCGTTCTTCCCGGCGGTCCGGTGGGCCTGCAGATTGTCCCGCACCGTCTCATCGAGTAGCGAAGCGAGCGCGACGCCGCCGAGTACCGCGCCGGCGTGGTACCAGCGGAACTCGGCGGGTCGACTCGATTGCCGCTCCGTCGCATCCACGGATGCCGATCGGACCGAGTCCATTTCCGCGAGGGAATCTGCGCCCCCCATCCAGGTGCCGGATGGGGGGGCCAGCTGCGCCGGTAGACTGGCCGGGGCCACGATTGCGCGCATCGCGAGGACGGCGCCAAATGCAAGGGTTCGATAGTTGCGCATGGGACCGACAATCTACTAGCTTCGACCCCTCAGGAGACCAATTCAGCTATGCGCACGCTTCGGCTTTCATTAATGTTTGCCCTGGCCGCGGTTCCCGCCTCGACAGGCTGCCGGGACTACGACTACAAGGGGCGCGTCTCGGCTCAGGCGGGCCTCATCCCGGCGGACCAGTACGCGCGATACGGTCGCGAGCAGGCAATCACCGTCGCCATCGGGCGCGAATTTGCGCGGCCCTACAACTCCGGCGCCGAGGCCCAGGCCGAAGTCGCGATCAACTACGCGCGGAACACCTTCGGCAAGGACATCGTGAGCATCTCGGCCGATCCGCTGGGCAACCGGCTGGTGGTGACGTTCAAGAGCGGCTGGCGCGCCGCCATCGTGCCGATCAAGGACGGAAAGACTGGCAGCGACACCAGGATTCCATCCTGACGACGGCGAGATTCGAAAAGTAAAAAGCCGAAAGTCAGCGGTTTGGAGTGAGAAGTAAGAGGCGGTGCCTTCTTGCTTCTCACTTTTCGATTCCGGCCTCACTCAATCCTCCCCTTCCGCCCTCCGGAGGGCCGCCTTGCCTTCCCGCCCCACTCCGCCGCCCGGCGAATTCCTCTATCTCCTCGCGGCCGATCACGAAGGCCTGATCGAGGCGTGTACCGATCTGCTGCCCGCGGACATCGCGGAGGCGCTGAGCGACCTGCCGCCCGATGCCGCGGCCAAGGTTGTCGCTGCGCTGCCCTTCCATCTCGCCGTGCAGGTGTTCGACGAGCCCTCGCTGGAGGCCCGCGAGGAGCTCATAGAGCGACTGCCGGATGAGGTCGTCATCCCGATCATTCAGGCGATGTCGGCCGACCGGCAGGTCGGGCTCTTCCGCGGTCTCAAGGAGGCCGACCGGGCTCGCCTCCTGCACGTACTCGATGCGCCGACCCGGGATCAGCTTCGACTGCTGATGAGCTATCCGCCCCGCAGCGCGGGCGGCATCATGACGACGGAGTTCGTCGGCGTCCCGGCGAGCTGGAATGCCCTCGACGTCCGGAAGCACATCAGCAAGGTCGGAAGTGCCAAGGAGACGGTCTATGCGATCTACGTCCTCGAGGAGAAGAGCCAGAAGCTGCTCCGGGTGATTTCGCTCCGGGAGGTCATCATGGCGGAGTCGGAGGCGTCGGTGATGGACATCGGTGAAGGACGGAAACCGGTGACCACCCGGCCCACCGCCTCCCGCGAGGA